>JADFNO010000040.1 GCA_022563315.1 Planctomycetota bacterium
TTACCAAATAGAGACCATGGTAGGGTCAGAAGAGGAAAAAGAGAGAAAGAAACAGAGGCGGAAGGAAGAAAGAAAAAGAGCTGAAACGAAGAGGCGGCGAGAACTCGAAGCAGAAAAACTTGCAAGGCAGTCAAAACTCGAAGCAAGAAAACTTGCAAGGGAGCGAAAACTCGAAGCAAAGAAGACAAAGCAGCGGGAACTCCTGCGGGAACAGCTCAACGCCGCAATGAAAATCATCGAAGATCTCTTCGCGAAGCATAATCTAGAACTCAAATATCCAACCGGTCCTCGCAGTACGATTGGGAGCATCCAGAAAGATTACGTTTTGTCTCTTGTCAACGGGAGTAAGTTCTTTGAAGCTTTGAAAGGGGTCGCCTACGGGATCCAAGCAGCCATCAAGACAGGCAGTTCAGGCATAAGTGGTTTCGTTTCTACAGACATGGAATTAGATGAGGATGTCTCTTGGGAAGATCACAAAGGCTTTAAGAGGGTCTATGACCAGTGGGAAGTCTTTGAGTGTCTGCGGCTTGTCCTCTCACGAATGGGCGAACCAGATCTGGTCGCCCGCCTCTTCGTGATCTGGTGCGGTGACGGACCTACTCCGAAGGCTCTGGTGATGCAAGGTGGGCAAGATCTAATCAAGAGCACCAACCGAGAAGCTGTTAGCAAGATGATCGAATGCCTGAAGAGAAGTGAGCCCTTGCATCCATTCGTTCAAAAAGCAGAGCGACGTCTTAAGCAGCTCGACTCAACAGAAAGGCACCCATCCTTCGACGCACTGGATGGATGCGAATTCGAGATCCTATTGGAGAAAGCCTTCTCCAAGCGCATCAGCGATGTGTCTCGCACGGGCGGTTCCGGCGACTACGGTGCTGATCTGATCTTGGAAGGACCTGACAAGACGCGAGTAGTCGTGCAGGCAAAGAGATGGAAGCAAAAGGTCAACCTCAAGGCCGTACAGGAAGTGATCGGCGCGATGTCCTACTACGGAGCAGACTTGGGAATCGTGATAACCACGTCCGGGTTCTTCAGCAGTGCGAAGAACCTGGCGCAGTCCAGCGACATCGAGCTCTGGGGAGAGGAAGAAGTGACGCGCCTTCTTGCTGGCGATGTGTCCTTCAGTCAGCTGGGAAGTTGGCGTACAAGATGAACGAACAGCATCCCGGACCCCGCCACAGGCGTACCCGGACCTTCGCAAAGCCTCAGGTCCGGCTTCTGGGGGCTCACTTCGTCATCTGCGGGTAGATCAGGACGCGGTCGTGCGCTAACAGCAGCAAGTCATCGGCTCCGTCGCCGGTGATGTCGGCGATCAGGACTTCGCTGGGCTGGAATTCGCGCGATGCGCCGCCGGAGAAGATCTTGGACTCGAAGACCTGGAATCCCGTCACGTACAGCAGGCGGCGCGATTCGCTGAAGGTGAAGATTTCGCACATCTGCTCCCCGGCATCGAGCGAGATCAGTTCGACGAATCCGTCGCCGTTGATGTCGCCGGTAGCGAGCTCATGCTGTACACGGCGGTCTTCGTCGGTTCGCCAGGAGGCGAACTCCTTGAGCGCCACTCGCTCGCCGGTCAGCCGGATCACCGCGAACCCATCGTCACCCACGGCCAGAATGTTCTCGCTGGCGTCGCCCGAGAACGCCCCGGCGAAGATCGCGTTGAACGAGAAGCCATGCACGTCGATCGATCGCAATTGCCGCCAGTTGGGGTTGTTGTGATCGTCGCTCCGCTCGAGAATGAGCAGCCGGTCGTTCTCATGATCGGCGGCAACGATGCGGTCATCGAGGATCGCCAGTGAGACGAGCTTGGCGGAGCTGTCGGCGATATTGATCTGCTCGACCACCTGCCACCCAGGACTGACGCCGGTCGCGGGTTCGGGTTCGTACCGCACAGCCCGCACGTAATTGCGGTCGGCGATGAGAAGTTCATCGTGGCCGTCGCCGTCGATATCGAAGATAGCGGTGTTCTGGGCGGTGGCCGCTTTGATCAGGCCGTACTGTCCCATGTCCTTGGATTCTGTGAGTTGGAATCCCTCCTCAGAGGCGTGGAGCATGGTCATCGGTTTATCGCGCGTGAACAGGAGCAGGTCGGTTCGCCCATCCTGGTCCGCGTCGAGCGAGAGGATGGTTTCCGGCGAACGGCTCAGGGTGCCCAGCTCGATCGTTTCGCTGTTACCGCGCAGGTCGGATAAGACAATCTTGTAGCTGCGTCCGGACTTGGCGACGATAGCCACGCGCGGTCCATCTTCGAGCGTCACGAGATTCAGGGCCACCGGGGTGTGACCATCAGGGATCGTCAGCGGCGAGGGATATGGCACGCCGGCGCTTGTCACGTCCGACCACCCCACGACCCCTTCCTTTTCTGAGAGCATGAACAGTTCGGCCGACGCGTCGTCGTCCACGTTCCCCGCCGCCAGATAGTCAAGGTCAGCGTAGCAGGGGTAGGACTTGCCCGGCCCAAAGCCCTTGCCTTGAACCTGGCGATACACCACGACCGCGTTGGCGCGGGTGTCGGTGGCGACCAGGTCCAGCCGTCCATCGCCGTCAACGTCCACGACCGCGACGTCTCGCTTGCGGTTCCCGGCGTCGGTGAACCCGTGGATGAGCATGGCGGCGTCCTGATCGCCGGTCGGCTCGATGCGCTCCTGGCTCAATTCATACAGCACGAGGCGTTTGGAGACGCGCTCGATGACCGCCAAATGTGCGGCGGCCTGACCGGGTAGACGAACCGGCTCGAACTCGATGAGCGGCGGCATCTCGAAACGACGCTGCGGCCCGAGCACACCGAGTCCGTCCTCATCCTCGCCCAGCCACAGGCGAATCGGCGCGCGATCATCCGGGGCCACGGCCACGATGTCGGTCCGTCCGTCGCCGTTGTAATCCTCAAGCCGAAAGGCCACGAGGCTCGCATCGGTCGAGAGCTCCAACGGCTGACCGAGGCTGGTCCCGTCGAGCGTCCAAATGTGGATTTCCCCGTCAACCAGCGCCAAGAGTTCGACCGTCGCGTCCCCCATCACATCGGCGATGGCCAGTCCGTTTCGGTTCGCCGCGAGCTTCTTGATCCGATGCCGACGCGCGATCTGAAACTCACCCGCCGCCGTCTGACGCATGAAAACCAACTCCGGCGGCGATCCGGCATAGATGAGATCCATCCGACCGTCCCCGTCAAAATCAAAGGGGACCACCGCCGACACCCGATGGCTGACGGACAGCTCCTGCCGACGGAATCGCCAATGCTCCGGAAACTCGTTGACACGCCCCGTCGGGATGACTTCATCCTCGGGCGACGCGCCGGGCTTCTGGTAGTGCACCTCGATCCGGCTGGCGTGGTTGTTGACCACGATCAGGTCAAGAAGCCCGTCCCCATCGATGTCTGCGACGGTCATCGGCCCCGCGTTGCGGCCGATCTTGACCATCTCCAGCCCCTGGAAGCCGTAGTATTCGGCGAGGCCCGGCTCCTGCCCCGAGGCCGAACCGACCAAGGCCCCAACGAGCCCGACGAGCGTCAAACAACCGATGTGGCGTACCATGGGGCGATCCTCGCTGGTAAAGGGACGCAAGGGTGAAGCTGATCCGACCGATTCATCCTCCAGAATCCCGAAGATTATCGTCACCATCCTATACTGGCTTTGACTAGGATTCGCTCAACATGCCACACCTCATCACATCGCGGATGTTGTTGGCCGCTGCTCTGGCGGCCGTCTTGTCCAACCTTGCCGCCGGGGACGTGATCACGCTCAAGAACGGAGCCGTCATTCCTGGCGTTATCCTCAAGCGCAGCGATCGGCGGGTCTGGATCGACGTCGGGCCGGAGGTCCTGGCCTTCCATGTCGATGACATCGATCAGATCGAGATCCAGGACGCTGCGGTCGTCGATGTTGAGGTCGGCGCATTGTTCTCGACGGTGGCAAACCTGCCCGAATTGAGCCCCAAGGAACAAGCCAAGCGCGTCGGGCCCAGCGTCATCAAAGTCGCCACGCCCAGCGGTATCGGCTCGGGCGTGATCTTAAACGCACAGGGCTATGCGATCACGAACGCCCACGTCATTCAGGGCGAGACCAACCTGCGCGTCACGGCGTGGTTCCCGCAGCCGGATGGCACCTTGCAGCGCGTGGTGATCAAGGACGTCCAGATCACCGCCGTCAACAATCACCTCGATCTCGCCCTGATCAAGATCCCGCGTCAGCAAGAGGGCGACTTCTCCTTTGCGTTGCTGGAGGCCAACGAGCATCTGGAGGTCGGCCAGACGGTCTTCGCCATCGGCAACCCGTTGGGGCTGGAGCGCACCATGAGCCAGGGCGTCGTCTCAACGCGCCAGCGGAGCTTCGACGGCTTGACCTACATCCAAACTGATGCGGCCATCAACCCCGGCAACTCGGGCGGACCGCTCTTCAATACCCGGGGCGAAGTGGTCGGCATCACGAATATGGGGATCCTGTTCGGCGAGGGGCTGAACTTCGCCATACCCGCACGGTACATCAAGGACTTCGTCCGCAACCGTGAGGCGTTTGCGTACGACAAGGACAATCCGAATTCCGGCCACCACTATCAGCCGCCTCCGCCCCGCAAGAACTTCAACGTCCCGCCACAGCTGAAAGATGGCCCGATGCGCTCGGATTGAGGGTACGATGCTGCACGCTACGCCGCATGCTCGCTTTGCGGAATCTTCCGCCCTTGAGATTCTCAACCAACACCCTTGAGGAGTTCCTCGTGATCAAGAACCTGACGATCGGGTCCATCATCGCCGGCCTGTGCAGCGCGTCGTCGTATGCCCAGCCGTCGATCGAACAACTAGCCCCGCCAGACAGCGTAGTGATCGTCAGCGTCAGCAACGTCGCCGCGTCGCTCGATCGCCTGCAACAGACGAAGCTCTGGGAGCTATGGGAAACCCCGCAAGTCCAGCAGCTTCGCGCGGATTTCATCGAGCAGTTGACCGAGCGCATCGACGAGATGCTGGAACAACTGGGTGTCGAGAAGGACACGCTCGTGCCGCCGCAGGGTGCGTTAGGGTTTGCGCTGTTCCCGATTACGCCGGAGGATCTTGACGCGCCGAGTTCCGGGATGTTGTTGGTCGCAGACTATGGCGAGAACGCGGACAAGACGGGCGAGTTGATTGACGCCGCGATCGCCGAGGCGGATGACAACCCCGACATCAAATATGAGGTTCAGGAGATCAACGGCCTCTCCGTGTACAGCTTCGATCTGAGCGGACTTGAGTTCGAAGAGCAGATCGAACCCGATTTTGCCCCCGCCATGCCCATGCCCATACCCATGCCCATGGGCGACCCATCGGAGATGTTGACGCCGCCGACCAAGTTTCATTTCGTGCGCGATGGATCGGTGTTCATCGTGTGCACGGATCTGGACCGGCTGACCGAGGCGATCCAAGACGAACCGGGCGGTGACGAACCGGGGCTCACCGAGCGTGAGGATTACCAGGCGATCATGGACCAGCTCGGCGAGTCGGATGCGTACGCGATCCTCCTGATGCGCGACATGGGGAAGATGGCGGCGGCGAACGATCCCATGGGGATGGGTATGGCCGGGATGATGCAGGAGATGCTCAAGACGATCATCGGCGACATCCAAGGTGCGGGCCTGAGCCTCCGACTGGATAGCGACTCCGCGCTCGTTGAAGAGACCGTTGTGGTGTACATGCCGAACGGCAAGTCGGGGTTGACAGCGCTGCTGGACACCGAGACGCCGCGCGGTGCCCTGCCGGCGTTCGTCGGCCCGGATACGGTCAACTATGTCAGATTGAACTTCGAGTTCGAGAACCTGCCTGATCTCGTGATGCAGGTCATGCAGATATTCGCGATGATGATGATGCCGGACCCGGAAATGATGCAGGAGATACAGAACATGGTCACTCGCCTGTGCAACACGCTCGGGCAGGAAATACACGTTGTGAGCACACTGACCCGGCCCATCACGGCCGAGAGCTTCTCGACGGTGCTTGCCGTCAAGTGCACGCAGCCCCAGGAGTTCGAGAACTTCGTGGCGGAGTTTGGACCGAAGGGCGGATTCGAGCCGCGCGAGTTTCTCGGGCAGCGTATCTATTCTCGCGAAATACCCCCCATGATGATGCCGGGGATGGCGATGGGAGGCGCAGCGATAGAGGTTTCGATCGGCATCAGCGGCGGATACGCCCTGTTCGGTCCCACCGCGGGCGTTGAGCAGGCCATGCGCGCCGTCGGCGAGGTCAAGCTCCCTTCACTGGAACAGGAAGCGTCATATCAGCGGGCCGTTGACGCCCTGCCCAACGAGCCGGCCGTCGGCATCGGATACTCCAACAGCGTTGATATGTTCGAGGCCACGATGGAAACCCGTCGTCTCGCCGCCGAGCAGTTGGTCGAGCAAATCAAGGAGTTCGATCCCGAGGTCGCGGCCGAAATTGAGCAGGAGCAGCTGGCCATGCTCGAGCAATGGGAGGCGATCGACGCCGATCTGCTCAGTCAATTCATCGGCCCCTCGGCCTGGTACGTCCGCGCCACAGACGATGGGTTCATCATGCGCGTCTATCTGCTCGCCCCCGTCGGCGACGAGTAGTCACTAACGCCTATCGACTGGCCGACGGACGTACGATCGCGATCGATATTCACCGGCCGGGCGCAGGTTCGGCTTGCCTCTTCTCGCTGAGCACAGTGATCGTGCGACCCAGATCCGCACGAGCGGCGGCGAGGTGTTCGTGTACGCGGCCGATTTCGGGGATCTGACGATCGGCGAACACGTCAATGTTCCCCGCGAAAATCCATCGCTGAATCTGCTCCGCCTCTCCCAGCGCGACCGTCAATCCTTCCAATGACAATAATTCGCGCAGTGGGTGAATCGCGGGATTGGGAACGGTTAGCGCTGATCTCTCAACCGCAGCGCCGGGCTTGGTGATGACGAGCATGTACAGCAGTTGATCACCATCCCAGCCCGTTATGAGCTTGCGTAATTGTTCAGTTTGTTCGACATCGAGTTTGGCGAACGACCTGAACGACTCTTCATGCTGTTTGCGTGCGCTGGCAAATGCAGTGATGTAGCCGAAGGGGTCCTTGCGGCTAATCGTGAGCGCAGCTGTAACCAGTTGGGCGATTTGCGGCTCGGTGAAACCGTCGCGCGTCATTATTGCGGAGACGAGCGATGCAGCTTCGTTGAAGATGGCGTGCGAGAGAAGGCAGGTCGTGATGATCTGGTCACTGGAAAGATGCTGTGCCATCCGGAACATACTTGCCAGACGACCAACGGCGGCGTCGAGTTTATCCGCTTGGATCAAGCGAACGGCATCGGCGCACATCAGCGACGAGATCTCGCGCAAGCCCGGCAGGTAATCGGGGATTGCAGCGACGGGAAAGTATGAGTCCTTTGCGAACTCACAGCGCCGCTTTGTGGAGCCTTCGAGGATGGTTGCAATGATTGACTCGGATGCGACGAGCGCTTGGGCGGCCTGCTCCGACATCGGTTGATCGATGCGGGCCGTAATGGATCGAAGCTCGTCTTTGCGGTCTTTCTCGACCTTGGCCAGCAGTTCGATAGCCCGCAGATAGTAGACGGCGGCGTTCTCCCACTGCTGTGGTGTCACAACCCCGGTTGCAATCGCATGGAGAACGGCGATGCGCTCGGCGAGCATTTGCTCTGCTTGGGCTGTTCTTTCATAGAGACCAGGATGTGCTGGCAACACGAGTGGCGTCAAAGTGCCATGTTCTCCGCTCTTGAGTTCTTGTGTGAGTTGTTGTAGCTCGAAGCGAATCTCCTCTGGATCATCCAGTGAGAAGATCTCGATCGTGCGATCCATGACGTGCTCAAGTTGCTCCAAGGCCAGCTCGAATTGGCCTTCGCCCATCAACATCATCCCGCCAATTAGCGCGGGATCACCCGGACCCATTGAGGCGGTACTGATATCGTCGATCATGTGCAGTCGATCGTTGGGGTCGGCATACTGTTCGCGCAGCCATTTCATGGTTATTTCGTTTTCCTTACGGATCGCCCCGAGCAGGTCGAACGGGTCTTTCGGCGCCAGGCCGTCCAACGCCTTGAGCATCTTGGCGGCGTCGGCCGGATCGAATGTGCCGCGATCGAAACCGGTCTGTGCGATCGCGTCGACGCCCTGGAAGATCGAGTTTGCCACGAGCGAACTGCCGATTGTTTGATCAGTTGGAAGGTGCGAACCCAGACGATACAGCGCAGCGATCTCGTCGGCGGCGGCAGCCGAGTTGCCGTCGTAGAGGCGCACCCGTACGTCGGTCCACATCATCATCGCCACCTCACGAATTGGGCTGAGATGAGGACTCCGCATATCCCAGCCCGCCTCATAATCGAGCGCGAAGTCACTGAACGATTGTCTTGAACCTCGACGTAAAGCGCTAAATGACGGCCCAAAGCGGGCAAGAACTTGCCGGACAGTCGCGGAAGGCTCCGCGCTGGGGTTCTCCTGGTAGTCCCAGATTGCCTCCCATTCGTCGTGCGAAACGTTGGTTGACGCGAAGCGTTCATACGCCCGGCGATACCAGGTGGCCGCGTTGCGAGAATCGTCGGTTTGCGCATTCGCAGCCGCGCAGATGATGAACGTCAGCGCATAGAGGGCTGGACGAATCATGACGATCGCTCCCGCCGGCAGCATGACGAGCCGCTCGGCTCACCTATAGGATATACCGTCAATCCGCTTTCGGATATCCACCCGCGATTGATCGAGGGAGGTCCGCCGCGACTCCAGCGTGCCGGATTCCGGCGTGCTACTCGCGCAGGGCGAGGCGGCAAAAGAGCTCGATGCCCAGCGGAATCGCATCGTCGTTGAAATTGAAACTCGGCTGATGCAGATCAGGCGGATCATCGACACCGGCCGGAACCAGTCCCAACACAAAGAAGCAGGCCGGGACAACTTGGCCGTAGAAGGCGAAGTCTTCGCCGCCCATGACGGGCCGTTCCATTTCGTGGACGTGATCCGGGCCGATTGCTTCGATCGACACGGCTCGGAAGATCGACACCGCCTCCGGATCGTTGACCGTCGGCGGATAGCCGTCGTGGTAATCAAGCTCAGCCGTGCAGCGATGCGCTTGGGCGATTCCGTCCGCGATCGTCTGCATGCGCCGGCGCAGAAGATCGCGGACTTGGGGGGTGAGGCTGCGCACCGTGCCGGCAAGTTTCGCCGTGCCGGGAATGACGTTGTAGGTGTTACCCGCTTGAAGTTGTGTCACGGAGATAACGACCGAATCCAGCGGATCGACACTGCGCGTGACGATCGATTGGAACGCGCCGACGATGGCAGCGGCGGCGACGATGGGATCGCAGCCCATGTGCGGCCAAGCGGCGTGCGAACCTTTCCCATGAATCGTCAGATCAAACGAATCCGCAGCGGCGAGCAACACTCCGGGGCGCGTGGCCACGACCCCCAAGGGAAGCCTGGGCCAACCGTGGAGGCCGAAGGCGTTTTCGACGGCGGGACCGATGCGCGAGCCGTCGAGACAACCCTCCTGCACCATGCGCTGGCCGCCGGCGCCGCCTTCTTCGGCAGGTTGAAAGATGAACGTGACGGGGCGAGGAAGCGCGCTCATCCGGGCGAGTCTCGCCAGGACCCGAGCCGCGCCAATCAAGACGGTGGTATGGCCATCGTGTCCGCAGGCGTGCATGACGCCGTCGATCGTCGAGCGATACTCGACGTCGTTCTCTTCGAGAATAGGTAACGCGTCCATATCCGCGCGAAGGGCGATCGCCCGATCCGATTCGCCCGGCAAATGCGCCAGGACGCCGGTGCCGCCGGCCATATCGGCGACATACGACACGCCGGCCTTGTCCAGCTCCCGGCGGACAATTTCGCTGGTGCGGCGCTCTTCGTATCCCAACTCGGGGTGAGCATGAAGATCGTGTCGAATGGACACGAGATCAGCCAGCTCTTCGTGAACGATGGTCTTCATTTGCTCGGCCGAGATCGCAGTTGTCATGCGGCTATGGTAGTGACTTCTCGCCTAGAAACAAACAGTTGCGTTGATTCGCGCGCAGATCCCGCGGCGCGTTGCGCCTGTCTCGGTCCGTCGCATGATCGTGGCTGTTATCAACATGGAGGCGTCATTTGAGCGCTTGGAATCCGCGCGCGGTTCGGCCTTCGTTGACCATGGCGAAGGCGTGGCGTTCGTGACGGATGAGACGCGCAAGCTGTGACATCGTTATGCCGAGGATTCCCGCCGCCCCGCCGACGTCGAATTCGCACGTAACGACCACATCAAGCGCTTCGGCGAGCAGCGGTGGATAGTCGCGGTTCTTGGGGTTGATCGCGAGCTTATCGCCTTGGCGACGGCGCTGCCAGAGTGCGGTCGGCGTGTAACGGCGCGGGTGGATGTGCGTGCGCACCTTCATCGCTAGCTTGAGTCGAAGGCGGCGATTGGCGACATGTTGATTCTGCGATTGACTGCGCCGCTCTGAGGCCTGCGCTTGGATTCCGGTCGGTTCGTGTGTAATCACAACTGCGGTCTCCACTTTGTTGCGATGTTGCCCGCCGGGGCCCGATGCTCGTCCAAACGTGGTGCAGCACTGTTTCTTGAGTTGGGCGTCGCTCAAGGTTGCCGGATGCGGCGGATTCACGATCTTCGTGGAGATGGTCACACGTGCACCGGTCCGCGCTGCGCGGTGAGCCGAGCCGATGCGCTCAGCGACCAGTCGTCAAAGCGACCGGCTGTGAACTTCTCGGCGGCGAGTCCAGCAATCATCGCCGCATTGTCCAGGCAATACTCGTGCTTTGGAAGTCGCAATTCAAGATCACGCTGACGAGCGAGATCAGTAAGCTCCTTTCGCAAGCGTGTGTTGGCAATCACCCCGCCGCCGACGAGCACGGTTCGGACGGTGTGCTGATCGAGCGCGCGTTGGAGCTTACGGATCACGGCGGTGACGGCAGCGCGCTGGAACGACGCGGCGAAGTCAGCTTTTTGCTGTGCGCTCAATGACGACGCATCGCGTTCAAATCGATGCTCATTGCCGTTACGCTTCGGCTGACCACGCACCGCATACAAAAGGGCGGTCTTCAGCCCGCTGAACGAAAAGTCGAGGCTATCGGGAGCGATCAGGGCGATCGGGAAATCGTGAGCGTGATCATCGCCCGTTTGCGCAAGGCGATCGAGCTCGGGGCCGCCGGGATACCCAAGTCCGAGGATTGTCGCTGCTTTGTCGAAGGCCTCGCCGACGGCGTCGTCGATCGTTTTCCCGAGGAGTTCGACGTCCAGCGGTCCGCGCACAAGGAAGAGACTCGTGTGCCCGCCGGAGGCCACGAGGCCGAGCGCCGGGTACGTAATGGGCTCGGCATCCAGCCGGCCCGCATGGAGGTGCGCGATGATGTGATCAATGCCGATGATCGGAAGTTGCAGTGACCACGCGAGCGCCTTAGCCGCGCTGACACCGACGAGCAGTGAGCCGATCAGTCCCGGACGGTTGCCGACGGCGATCGCAGCAAGATGCTCGAATTGAATGTCAGCATCGTGCATTGCCTCACGAACGACCGGCACAATGCGTTCGAGATGGGCTCGGCTGGCGATCTCCGGCACGACGCCCGAGTAGATGCGATGCAACTCGTGCTGGGTGGCGATGACATTGCTGAGCACGCGCGTGCCCTGGGCGACGACGGCGGCGGCAGTCTCGTCGCAGCTCGACTCGATACCCAGAATGAGCGGTCCGATGGCGTTGTTGCTCACTGTTGTGTGATGTCGATCGGGCTGAGGCGAACCTGACGCAGCGCGAGCTCCAGATCGCCTTCCTCCAAGCGGTAGGTGCCGATCATGTTGCCGTACTTGTCGCGGATCGTCAGCGTAGCGTCATCGGTTTCGATCTCAGGCGGCAATAGGGGCGGCCGACCGGCCTTTGCGGCGAGATTGTTCAACTCCAGCAGGCGAGACTCCACGTCATCCAGCCGGGAAAGAAGATGGCGGCGCTCATCGATCCAACGCTTGATCTCCTGTTCCATGGCGAGGACTCCGGCGTTGTCTTGGCCGACGATCGGCCATTCCTCGCCCCGGAGCCGCGACTGTAGGGCGTCGAGCGCCGATGCGAGCTGCGCGTCCTTCGCCTGCTCGCGTATCCATTCTGAATCCGACCAGTTTTGGCCAACGTCGTTGGATTGAGCGCGAATGATCTCATACTCGCGCCGTGCCAGGCGCATCTCCCGGTATTCATCGTCGGACATCGGCACGACGAAGCCCGGGTCGGGATCGACGCCCCACACCACGCTGTCCGAATCGCGACTCAGATTGCGCCCGCTGGGTAAGTAATACCGGGCCGAGGTGAGCTTCAACGTTCCGCGATGAAATGGAAGCTCGTGCACTTCTTGGACCGAGCCTTTCCCGAAGCTTCGAGCGCCCAGCACCTTCGCCCGGCCGTTGTCTTGAACAGCGCCGGCAAAGATCTCCGACGCGGAGGCCGATCCGCCGTTGATCAACACGACCATCGGGAAGTTCGGCAACGTGCCATCAGCGTCGGCGGACCACGATCGTTCTCGCTGCTTCCGGCCCTTTAGCGAAACAACAACGCCTTCGCGCAAAAATAGATTCGTCACCGCAATCGCCGCGGACAGCTCGCCGCCCGGATTGTCGCGCACATCGAACACCAGACCATTGAGATCGTTCTTCCCAAGCTGGTCAAAGACTGCTCGAAGCTCGTCCACGGTAGCGTCAGAGAACTGAGACAGACGGATATAGCCGATACCCAGCTCCCGATCGAGCCAGTGGTTCCACGCCTCGCCTTCGCGGCGCACGCCCTTGACCGTGCGCGCGACGATTTGCCGTCGAACGATCGTGATGTCTTGCTCAATTCCGTCCAGATGGCGGACGCGGATATCGACCGGGGTTCCCTCCTCGCCCAACAGCAGGTCGATCGAGTCGTTTATTTCGCGCTCAAACGTCGACACGCCGTCGATCTCCAGGACAATGTCTCCGGCCTGGACGCCCGCCTCCAGCGCGGGCGAATCGTCCATGGGGGTGACGATCGTCAGGAAGCCGTCAACCTGATCGACCTGGGCGCCGATTCCGACATAGGTGCCGCGCAGCTCCTTGTTGAAGTCGCGCTCCCGCTCGGGCGGAACGTACACGGTGTACGGGTCGTCGAGCGTGCGAATCATCGCTTGGATCATCGCTTTTTGCATCGCGGTGGCGTCCGGCTGGTCCACAAACCGCTCGACGAGCAAGTGGCGCACATCGACGATCGGGTCGAACCACTCGTAGGCGGAGCTCCGATCGGCGATCGCCAGGGGAAGCTGCACCAGCAATGCGCCGAACAGCATGATCAACAGCAGTGGACCGATGGTTTTCTTGATCCGCACGAGTGAACCTCCTGGGCAGGAATGGGGCTGAGAATGATAGCCCGCCGGGGCCAACCCCTCGGTGAGTAGTACGCAGCGATCGTAGGCGAGGTTGTCGCCGCTCAACGCCTAGAATACGTTTCATCGAGCCGGGTAGAGGGCTCGCGGCTCAGCTATGTCCCAAGTTCAACGCGATCAGCTCAGGGTTGTTGCCGAAAAAGCCGTGCTGGTCGCGGTTCAGTTACCGCGGCGATACTTCGATACCCTCGATCCGTTGGGTGAGATTCGAGCGCTGGCCGAGACGGCAGGGGCGGTCGTCGTGGGCGAATTGCTGCAAAAACGCGACAAGCCCTCCGGCCGAACCTATCTCGGCAAGGGCAAGGCCGTGGAGCTGGCCCAGCTCGTTGCGGTGACCGGGGCCACGTTGGTGATCTTCGATAACGACCTGAGCCCCGCCCAGATCAGGGCGATCGAGGCTGGCACCGAATGCAAGGTGATCGACCGCAGCGAGCTGATCCTGGATATCTTCGCGAACCGAGCCGCCACCCACGCCGCCAAGCTCCAGGTAGAAATCGCCCAGCTCGAATACACCTACCCCCGCTTGCGCGCGATGTGGACCCACTTGGAGAACATCGCCGGCGGCGCGCCGATCGGCATCGGCACCCGCGGCCCCGGTGAGAAACAGTTGGAAATCGACCGCCGACTTGTTCAGCTTCGGTTGCGCAACCTCAAGCGCGAGCTGGTGCGAATCCAGCAGCGCAAGTCGCGCGAGGTCCAGAAGCGCAACTTGGATCACTACACCGTCGGGCTCGTCGGCTACACCAACGCCGGCAAGTCCACTTTGTTCAACGGTTTGACCACCGGCGGCGCGTTCGTGCACCAGAAGCTCTTCGCGACGCTCGGAACCCGCATCGAGCGATGGGATCTCGGCGGGGGAAACAGTGCCATGCTCTCCGATACCGTCGGCTTCATACGCCAGTTGCCGCATCATCTCGTCGCGTCGTTCCGCTCGACCTTAGAGGAAACCATCTACGCCGACCTGATCATTATCGTGCTCGACGTTGCGGACCCCAACGCACAGATGCAGCTGGAGACCGTTCGCGCGACGCTCGAGGAGATCGGCGCCATCGATCAACAACGCATCTTGACGTTGAACAAGATCGACCGCCTGAACGACAGCAAAATGCTGCTGTGTTGGCTGAACCAGGAGCCCGAGGCGATTCCGCTCAGCGCAACAACGGGCGAAGGACTCGATGAGCTGGCCGATGCGGTGCGCGAGCACATGATCGGCGGCGTACGCGAGGTGACGATCACCGTTTCCATGGCCGACAGCCGAGCTGTTGATTTCATCGAGAAGCGGACCGAAGTGCTCGATCGGCAGTACGGTGAGGGTACGGCTCAATTCACCGTGCGGATCGGTCGCCGGCAGGTCGATCAACTTCTGGCCCGCAGCGCGCGCATACGGATCAACGATCAAGAACCGTTGGACGCGGTGCAGACGGCGTGGGGCGGCCGGTGAACCAAGTCCAGCGCGACGACTTCCATCGGCGCGCCGATGATCGCCATGTGTGTTCGCGCCGACTCCGCCCATTATTCTGTGCGCAAACCATTCATGGACCAACCAATGCCTGACCCACGCTATGCCAAACTGGCCGAACTTCTCATCAATCATTCGACCTCACTGCAAGGCGGTGAGCACGTACTCATTGAGGTCTTCGACGCGCCGGATGACATGGTCATCTCCCTCATCAAGGCTGCGCGGCGGGCCGGGGGGCACCCGCACGTCGCCATCCGAAGCAATCGAGTGATGCGTGCGCTCAATCTCGACGCCGGTGACGCCAACTTCGACGTGTGGGCTGACTACGACCGCTACCGCATGACGAAGATGCAAGCCTACATCGGGCTGCGTGGTTCGATGAACGTATCCGAGGCCGCTGACGTGCCGGACGATCAATCCAAGAAGCAAGCTCGCCTCTATGGCAAGCCCGTGCACTTTGAGCAGCGCATCCCCCACACCAAATGGTGCGTCCTGCGTTGGCCCACGCCGAGTATGGCCCAGCTTGCCCAGATGAGCACCGAAGCCTTCGAGGATTTCTACTTCGACGTCTGCACCTTGGATTACGCCAAGATGGACCGCGCCGTTCAGCCGCTCGCTCAGCGCATGCGCAGGTTGATCGTGTGCGAATCGAAGGCCCGGGCGATACTGATCTTGCCTTTTCAATCAAAGACATCGGCGCCGTACCCTGCTCCGGGTCGCACAATATACCCGATGGCGAGTGTTTCACCGCACCGGTCCGAGATTCCGTCAACGGCGTCATTCATTTCAACACGCCAACGCTCTATAACGGCACAACGTTCGACAATATTCGCCTCACGTTCAAGGATGGACAGGTCATCGAGGCGACCGCTGATGACAAGTCCGATCAGATCAACTCGATCCTCGACACGGATGAGGGGGCGCGCTACGTCGGCGAGTTCGCCATCGGCTTCAATCCCTATATCACCCACGCGATGAAGGACATTTTGTTTGACGAGAAGATCGCCGGCTCGTTGCACTTCACCCCGGGAAGAGCCTACGACGACGCCGACAACGGAAACCGATCAGAAATCCACTGGGACTTGGTGTTGATTCAGCGTCCCGAGTTCGGCGGCGGCGCCATCCACTTCGACGATGAGCTGATCCGCAAAGACGGCCTCTTCACCCCCGACGACCTTGCCCCCCTCAACCCCGACGCCCTGAAGGCGTAGACCGACTGATCCGACCACGAGGCTCGTACTCGACCTCGTGACCTTCCGGCCGACCAGTTGGAATTCTATTTCAGGTCGCCTTGCGAGTCCGCAAGCGCAGGATCGCCGGGAGGACGGTGTAGCAGGCGCCAAGTGTGATGCTCAGGCCGATCAGCATGACTACCGCCAGCGAACGGATGCCGCGGTGCTCGGCAACAAGAAGGCAGCCGAATCCGATCATCGTCGTGAGCATGGTCAGGGTAATGCCCCGTCCCGTCGCCCCGCTCAGACCGGCTGGTCGACCGTACGGTTCGGCCCGCCAGCGATGGACGATGTGGACCCCCGCGTTGACGCCGATCCCGAAAATCACCGGCAAAATGATCATGTTGGCGAAGTTCAACGGCAGATCGACCGCGCCCATAACGCCGAACGCGCCCACGAAGCCGATTGTCACCGGCGTCATGGCGCACAGCGCATCGGCCAGCGAACGAAAATCAAGGAACAGCAGAACAAGGATCGCCGCAATCGCATAGCACGCTGCGAGCATGTACGCCCGCTTGATCAATAGAGTTGATTCGTAGATCTGCACGGGGGGACCGATCGGATCAGCCTCGGGCCCCAGTGCGGTGCGCATGGCCACAACGAAATGCTCCAGCCGTTGCGGATCGAGGATGGATCGCTGCTGTGGATCAGCGTCGGGGAATACCTGCAACAGCCATGAACCGTCCGTTCCCACCCACATGCTGCGCAGTGTGGCCGGCAGATCGTCCGCGCCCGGCCGTCCTGGCATCAACGCCTCGTCCACCCACGACCCCAGCGGCGCCTGCGCCTCGACGAACGCCCTGTTCAGATCGTCCCACGCCTCAGATTGAACGTCCGCATCGAGCGATCTGCCGGCAGCGACGGCTTGGGTGATCCGCTGGACGATACTCCTGAGCGTTGCGCGGACTTCCTCATCGTCGATGGAACTCAGACGCACCGCCATACCGATCCGCAGGAGGTCCAACTGCTTGAGCAGGGCGGCCATGCCCGGTTCGACGGGAACGGTCGCAGCCGATTCGTTGCGCAGTTGCTCGATCCGTGATTCCCGCTCGTCCCAATCCGGTGGACAGAGCATGCCCATCGCCCCGACCTCCGAAACGCCGGGCGCGGCGCGGAGCCGATCGCACAGCTCGGCCGCGCGGTGCGGGAGAACCACGACCAACCCGGCCCAGACGCTGCGAGCGTCTTCCTCGACCAGCCGCTTATTCCATTCCACGGACTGGAGATTCGGCGGCTGGAGGTTCAAGATGTTGGAGTCGTAACGCACGTTGCGGGCGGTAATACCCAAACCGATTACGATGACGGCGGCGACGATGAGTGTCGCTCTGGGATTTGTGTCGACGAAGTCGAGTCGGCCGTCGGCGAAGTGCGCCGTCTCGCCTCCGGGGCGATGCCGAATGATTTGTTTCCATCGTCCGGTCAGGGCCAAACACGCAGGAAACACCGAGAGCACCGCGACCAGGCACAGCAGTATCCCGCCCGCCGCGATGATGCCCATCTCCGCCATTCCCTTGAACTGCGTCAGCGCGGTCGAGGCGAAGGCGGCGGCGGTCGCAACCGCGCCCGTCACCATGCCTGGGCCGATGCCGCGGAAAACCCGCGCCGTCGCCGAGGCAAGGTCATCATGCTCATCCTGCACCAGTTCGAGTCGCGAGACGAACAGCAACGCAAAGTCCACGCCGAGCCCCAGCAGAATCACCGAGAACACCACGGAGAGAATCTGTAGATGTCCAATGGAGATGCTGAGCCAGCCGAAGCTCCAGGCCATGCCGATGAGCAGCGATCCCGCGGCGAGCAACGGCACCGTCGCCCCGCGAAACGCCGCCAGCATCAAGATCGTGATGAGTACGATGGCCAGGATCGACGCGATCGTGGAGTCCTTGATCGATTGCGACGTTTCATCCGTTTCGATCGCTCCGATGCCCGTAACGCCCCATTCCGTTTGCGGCAACGAGCTTTCAGCGATCATCTCGGCCACGGTCGTGCGCAGCCATTGCAATGCGCCGGCAAACTCGTTTACCCCATTCTCACCGCGGGCGAACTGCACGCGAATAAATCGCAACCGGCCGGCCCCGTCTCGGCTGACGAACGGCTGCCATTGGGCTTGATTGGGCGAGAGAAACGAAAAGTCGGCCGGCTGGTGGTGCGTTGCGGCCAGAAACGGCGACAAAAACTGTTCGAGGCGCACCAACGCCTCGGGATCGCCCTGCTGCGATTGCACCGCCGCTAATAACAAGCCGAGAGCGGTATTCGCATTCGCCGCCGCCGCCAGCCGCCGGGCCTGGCCGAGCTCCTGGAGCGCTTCGGCAAACTGCTCGGGCGGGGCGATGGCAAAGAGCTTGGGCCCGGCCTCGGCCTGATCGAAACCGGCGTCGGCGGCGGCAACCCGTTCGTCGGCTCGCAGCTTCCGAGCAATGGTCGCGGCCAGAGCGTTGACCCGCTCCTCCCCGGGCGTGCCGTCGAGGACCACATAGACGTCGTTCCAGCGCTCGAAGCTCTCCTTGTATTGGGCGAACCGTTGATTCCAGCTCAGTTCGGAATCGATCAGCTCGCTGCGATCGACCCGAAACTCCAGGCGCATCACCGTGACGACGATGCTGACCGCCGCCAACGCCACGCAGATAGTCAAGGTGGCCACAGGCCGCGAGGCGACGGTTCGGCCCCAAAGCCCAAGAAAACGGTCACGAATACGCTCGTGCATATGACCCCAACACTAGGATGCCTCTGCCGGCTCGGGCAGTGTGCTGGCAAAATAGCGATAGTAATCAGGCTGGGGGGGACGTAACAGTTGTCTCGGAAACGCCCCCCGGACGATTCTCGGCTGTCAATGTACTTGGGCTTTTTCGTCTGGGCGGTACCGGTTGAGATTGCGGCCGGCCGCGCACTTTGCCGCCGCTAGTCAGTCGGCACAGCTCAGTTCTTCAGGCCTTCAGATGCACCTGAATCGCCCCCGGACACGTGCCTGGCCGCTTGGTCAGCCGATACCGCCTCCGGAGGCGCGGCATACCTAGCCATCGGAGGCGCGAGAATGGAACCGCAGCGAATTGGAGAGTTTCTGGTCCGAAGCGGCGTGTTGACCCAACCGCAGGTTCAACAGTTGCTCGAATATCAGCAACAGACCAGTCGGCCGTTGGGCTGGCTGGCGGAGCGGCACTTCGACATCGATCCCACGGTGATCGAGGACGCCTGGGCCCAGCAGTACGCTGGATTCACCCGAGCCATTGACCCGGAGTTCGAGATCTATGCCGACGACGCGGCTCAGCTCGTGACACGCCGCCAAGCATGGCAGTTCTGCGTGCTGCCTATTCGCTTTGACGACGGCGAGCTGCTGGTGGCCACCACGCAGCACCACCTGCGACGCGCCCTTGGATTCGCGACGAATGTCATCGGCGTGCCCGTGTTCTTTGTTCTGGCCCTACCGCTCGACCTGGGCCGGGCGCTGTGCAAGCGATATCCGCTGCCCGGCCTGACCCCCGAGTCGGTCGAGGATGATGAGGCCCTCAGCGACCTGCTGGAGCAGGCCAAGCGAGACCGCGCAGCCTAATCCACCGCAAGCGCGCGCCGAATTGGCACATCAGCGCGGACACTACGGCGCGCGCAGAGACCGCAAAGGCGAAAAACCATCGCCAGGCGACCCCCGTTTTCGACCGCGAAATGAAGGGGCGGTCGATTTGGCGCGCGTCGAAACGGTCGCGCGGTCACCTGGGCGCGCACAAATCGTTCCGCGCCGCGCGTTACCGATCGCTATCCGAGCTTATCGCGGCTTAACTTTGCTTAACTTTCGTTACCCGAGCGTTCCCGAGGAGTTAGGAGTTAGGAGTCAGGAGTTAGGGGTCAGGGATTGGGGGCCGTGTGCTCGGCAAGGGATGAACTCAAACATAACCGCGTTGCACAATCAACGAGGCCTGGTCACTTCAGTGACCAGGCGAATCACAGAGCAACGCAATGCCACCGCACCGACGCCCACGAACTTCCGGGGGCCAATCCGCGGAGTTTCTTGACGGCCCGTGCGATCGTGGCATCAAGGCATCGTGGGATTGAGAGGGAAGAAGAAGGTATCAGGCATCAGGCCACGATGCCATGATTACACGATACCTTCTTTAGGGGCATGGTCCGAAGTGGGTCGCCACCTCAGATACATCGGCGCCGTCCACCACGCCGTCGCCGTTGACATCCCACGGGCAGTTGTCGGGGTCGTCGCACAGTCCCAAGTTGTGAACGACCTCAAGGATATCGTGGTGGTTAACGACGCCATCCCCGTTCACGTCCCACGGGCACTTTCCGGGGGCGGCAGCATCAAAGAGGTATGCCGAGCCGGAGCGAAAGCCGTTGTCGTCGTCAAAGAAGGCTCCGACAATGGCGGTCGTTCCGTCGATCGCGACCGATGAGCCGAAAAAATCTCCTGCGGCGCCATCGTTAGGGAGGAGCTTTGCAATCTGTGACGGTTTTTCGGGGTTAGAGATGTCGATGAGGTAGGCGGAGCCAGAGTGGTCGCCGTTGTCGTCGTCGCCCCAGGCCGCGACGATGGCGACTTCGCTTCCAGAGGTGCCGCTGATCGCAACCGAGATGCCGAATCGATCAACAGCCGCTCCATCGTTGGGAAGGAATTTGGCTATCTGGATTGGGTTCTTCAGGTCGCTTATTTCGAAAAGGTAGACGGAGCCGGAGTCAATACCGTTGTCGTCGTCATCTTCTGCCCCGACGATGGCTATAGCACCACTGATGGCGACGGACCGTCCGAAGCGGTCGAACGCCGCGCCGTCATCAGGCAGAAGCTTGGCGAGCTGTGCGCCTCTAGTCACATCGAAGAGGTAAGCAGAGCCTGAAGCGTCGCCGTTGTCATCGTCGACTAAGGCCCCGACTATGGCGATTTCCTCACCAGGGGGGCCGCTGATCGCAACTGAGATGCCGAACCAGTCGTTCGCCGCCCCGTCATTGGGGAGAAGCTTTCCGATCTGCCGACCCGTGGTGGCGTCGAACAGGTAAGCCGAGCCAGAGTTGATGCCGTTGTCATCGTCCTGATAGGCCCCGACTATGGCGATTTCCCTTCCGGGTGGGCCGCCGATCGCGACGGAGCGGCCGAAGAGGTCGTCCGCCGCGCCGTCGTCGGGCAGGAGCTTGAAGAGCTGCGTGGGGTTCGCGGGGTCAGAGATGTCGAACAGGTAGGCCGAGCCGGAGTCGTCGCCATTGTCGTCGTCCGTTATGGCCCCGATGATGGCGATCGTGCCACTGATCGCGACGGAGAAGCCGAAGTTGTCGCCCGCCGCGCCGTCGTTGGCCAGGAGCTTGGCGATCTGCCGGCCCGTGGTGGTATCGAAAAGGTAGGCGGAGCCGGAGTCGCTGCCGCTGTCATCGTCCCACCGTGTTCCAACGATGGCGGTGGCGCCGCTGATCGCGACGGATTGGCCGAAGAGGTCGAATGCCGCACCGTCGTTGGGAAGAAGCTTGGCAAGTTGATCGCCGAGGTCGGCATGGGCCGGGGCGGTGCTCAGAACTGCCGCTGCTGCGGCAAAAAGTGGCGTGATGAGATGTTGCATGTTTGTCTCCTGTGGTTGAACTGACATGTGCCATATGGCTTCGTCAGGCTCCGTCGCCTTGCCATCGGCATACCAGCTGATCCGGCAGGCTCAAAGCCTGCCCGACGGCTGCGGTTTGCGCGCGCTGGCTGGTGGATCATGGCAAACGCCTTTGGCAGGCCAAAACGAGACGCGACAGACCCCGATGCTGCGGTCACAGCCGAACCACTTTGGCAACGACAGCACCGATGCGTTTGAACGGAGGCCGCTGAATTGTCGACCGGATTGGGAAAGGATTCAGATGCCGGAGAACCCGGCGGGTGAAAGTGGACTGAACAGATAAAAGGAAAGAACCCGTCCGGTCAATGAGAGCACATATCGATTTTCAGTATACGTGGTCTCATGGGCGAGGCAAGAGGTAAGTCCGAAAAAATCGATCACCTTGGGGTGCAAGGGCATGGCCGGTGATGCCTCAACGCACCTCGTCACCTCCACCGGGAGACGAGCCCGGGGGCGCAACGATCCTCCCCTTGATGCCTTGATGTCGCAGATCCGCCGTGGCGGGCCACGATGCCTTGACGCCTTCTTCTTCAGGGGCACGGCCCCCAGGCGCCCAGCAAGAAGAGCAGATCCTTCACGCCGACCTCGCCGGTGTTGTCGAAGTCCGCGAGACAGTCTCCCTTCTTCGGGCACGGCCCCCAAGTGCCGAGCAAGAAGAGCAGATCCTTCACGCCAACGTCGCCGCTGTTGTCGAAATCCGCCGGGCAGGCTTCCGGGCAGTCCAGGAGCAACTCGAAGGCCAGGTCATACGGGCCGACCGTAAATGCGAAATCGCCGGGACACGCGTTGATCAGGCCGGGCACGAAATCAGAGAATCCCCAGGTGGCGGCCTCATTGCCTTTGGGATGGGGCGGCGCGGTTTGATGCCACGACCAGAAATGATCTGCTGGACTATCTGTGTTGTTGATGACAAGCCAATACTCGACGCCCGGCTTGGGAACGAACATCACGTCGCCGTCAAGGCAGACCTCATACTCATATAACGGCTCCGGCCCCACGCATACATCTCCCCCCCCGAGCCCTTCGATACCCCGACAAAAACCGCCGGTCCAGGTTTCCACCGCATCGACAGAGTACGAGGCAAGGGACGTGTCAGGCAGGCCGCCCGAAGAACTGTAGAAACTGATCGTGAATGGGACCGACGTCGTCGGCTTGTGCGGAACCGCTTCCTCGGCGATCGATCCCCACCACCGCACGCCGACGATCGGCTCCCCGGTCGCGGAGATAAAATCATCGCCTGTCGGAAAGAAGACATCAGCCCGAAAGCTCAGGCCGTCCTCTCCCAGGGGTGGCTGCTGTCCGTGGCAGATGGCGCCGCAGGACAGTGCCAGAAACACGACAACGCAGATCAGCTTGAGATGCCACATCTTCAGCCTCGTTGCAAGTCGCCGGCCGAAGGCGCCGGAGCGGCGTCGCTACGACCGAGCCGCATCGAAAACAGGCGATACGATAATCAGCCTACTTGGTGTGCGAGCGCT
>JADFNO010000198.1 GCA_022563315.1 Planctomycetota bacterium
ATCGGGAGCGGCCCTTTTTCTTCGGCTTCGTAGTCACTCCCAGATACCCCGCTCCGAGAGCCGCGGATGGCAAGCCGATGGCGCAACCGCGTTCCCGGTCGTTTGAGCCGCGATTTGCGATGGTATGGCCGGTTCACAAAGAGCCGACCCAAAGAAAGGCTTGCCTTGAGGTGTTGGAGCCGGTAGCCTGCGCGCGTGGCACAACCTTCTGTGTGCCTACGGCTACGGGGCGCTACAAGGGGCCGAACGATGGAGCGGAACGAGCCGACGTTAGATCACCAGTGGAGACGTGGAGACAGTTCCTGCGGCAGCGGTCCTGTGCGTCCGCTGTCGACTCATCGGAGCATGAACAGGGGAGTGCTACAGATGAACGGGAGACACGTACGGTTCAACGCGACCGACTCAACATCGGCAGGAGGCTGCCCGCCCACCGCCCTTGCGCGCGCTGTCCGCGTGCGGAGCGGCGACAGCTCAATTTTCGTTACTGTTCGCACCTCCCACCTACGCGGGTTCGGCAGATGGAATCGAGTTCAACGGTCAAGATAGTTTTTACAACCCGGATCCGCCGACCAGTATCTCCGCGCTGGTGTACACCTATGCGGGCGACGCTTTGGGACTGCCGGTCTATCCGGATGGTGATGAACAGTTCGTTGCCGGAACGGGACCGGCCGGCGCGGTGTTTGCGCGTTCGCAGCGCGACGTGGAAGATCGTCGTGGAGTTGAGGGGCGCAACGACTTACACAGGAGACGGCTGAGATGACCAGAGCACTCAAAGAGCCATCGACAGAAGCGCGATATGCCCGCGCGGCGACCGTTGATGAGGTGCGGAGCACCGGCAGCAAGGTCGTGCATGTCGACGAGAACACGATCGTGCTGTTTTGGCACGAAGACAGCATCTATGCCGTGGACAACCGCTGTCCGCACATGGGCTTCCCTTTGGACAAGGGCAGTGTGCGCGATTGCATCTTGACGTGCCATTGGCATCACGCGCGGTTTGACCTCGCCAGCGGGGGGACGTTCGACCCCTGGGCAGACGATGTGCGCGTTTTCCCCACTCAGATCCGTGATGGCGAGGTATGGGTGGATGTCTCACCACCCAGCGATCCGAGCGGGCATTACCGGCAGCGTGTAAGAGAGGGATTGGAGCGCAACATTCCGCTCGTGATCGCCAAGGCGGTCATTGGGCTCCTTGATCGAGGCGAAGATGCGGTTGAACCGTTCCGCATCGGGCTCGAGTTCGGCGCACGGCAGCGCGAGGCGGGTTGGGGTCAAGGGCTGACGATCCTCACGTGCATGATGAATCTGCTTCCTCGCCTGGAAGCCAAGGACCGACCGCGAGCGCTGTATCAAGGTTTGTGTGCGGTCGCCTTGGAGTGCGAGGGCGAGCCGCCGCGGTTTGATCTGCGCCCGCTGCCGGACTCAACCACGGACCTCCCAACGCTGAAGCGCTGGTTTCGCCAGTTCATCGAGGTTCGCGACGCCGATGGCGCTGAGCGTTGCATCGTTTCGGCCGTGCGGGCCGGCGCCGATCACCGGCAGATGGCGGACATGCTCTTCGCCGCCGCCACCGATCACCGCTACATCCAGATCGGACATGTCTTGGACTTCACCAACAAGGCGTTGGAAGCGCTCGATGTCGCGGGATGGGAACTCGCGGAGCCGGTACTGGCGAGTCTGGCCCGCGGTTACGCCACGGCCGACCGGATGGAGGAATCCAGCGCCTGGCGTCATCCGGTGGACCTGATCCCGATCGTGGACCGTGCCTTTGGCGAGGTGTCAACCGCCTTGCAAAGCGGCCGGCCCCGGCGCGAAACATACACCGGATCGGATGCACTACTCGAGGTGCTCTTGGGCGATGATCCGCAGGCAATTGCCGATGTACTGTTGAGAGCGCTGAAGGACGGTTGCGCCGAAGACGAATTGGCCGGCGTCGTTGCGTATGCTGCGGCGCTTCGGATCGCGCAGTTCCACACCAGCAATGAGTTTGGAGATTGGGACACGGCGCTTCACACGTTCTCGTTCGCCAACGCCGTGCATCACGGTTTGCGCCGATCGCCGTCCCCCGAACTTCTGCGCGGCGTCTTCGATGCGGCCATGAGCGTATACCTCGATCGCTTCCTGAACGTCCCGGCGGTGCGCCTACCCGAGCCGAGCGCGTCGCCCGCCGTCCGTGATCCTCAAACAATCCTGGCCCAGCTACCCGCTCTGCTCGACCGACAACAGCAGGTGAACGAGTCAGGCGCGACGGTGGCCGAGTACCTGCGCGATGGGGCCGACCCAGCACAACTCCTGGCGTTGTTGGGAGAACTGCTGCTGCGCGAAGATCGCGACTTTCACACCATCCAAACGGTCGAGGCGGCCTTTGCCCAATACGAATTGCTGCAAGATACGACCGCTGGGACCCACGTTCTGGTGGCCGCGGCACGGTATCTGGCCGCGCATGCGCCGACCGTCCGGGCTCAGGGGCAGACCTATCGCATCGCGCAGCGCCTCCACCGGGGCGAGCGGGTCTATGAGGGAGCCTAGGTCGTTGCGGTGAGCAACGTGGCCACCCTGCTCGCCAACTGGGGTTCCTGTCCGTTGGCCGAGCGTTTGAAAGGATCATCGAGACCGTACTTAACACAGGGCCGCTTCCCAATCGGGAGCGGATGTTATTCACCACCCTGGTTTGACCGATCGAGGTGTACTTTGCCGGCGGGCGGGGCAGCGTACTACACTACTGTGTGTTCTTTCGAGGTGGGCTGCGTCACATAGATGCAAGCCACTCGGTGCCGCTGCGACTCACCCGAGAATTGCGAGGTGGTGTTGAGCAGTCCAGACTACGGCGGCGAGGCGATGGGGCTGTTTGCCCTTATGGGTTTTCTTGGCGCCCTCCGTCTGCTCGGGGCGTACAGGACGACCCGAAACAAGCGATATCTGCGAGCCTCAGGCGGCGCGGCGTTGCTTGCCGTGAGCGCTATCGTGTACGCGTTCGACGACACCGGAGTGCTCTTTTTGTTGCTACTCCTTCCAGCCGTGTATCTGGTGTTCAAGAGCTGTCCCGTGCGGCGGCCATTTGTCTGGGACGAGGGATTTCGGCGACGTGCCGGAGCCGCTGATTCGCCGAAATGCGCGAATTGCGGCTACGACTTGCGAGGGACGCTTGCGGCAGGTATCCACACCTGTCCAGAGTGTCACGAACGGGCCAGCGACGAAGATATCCAAGAGCGGGCCGACGGGACAAGCTCGTCTGACTGACCTGCATGTATTACGCGTGGCCGACGAGCCTTGCCATGGGGTTGGGTTGGGTGGGTCCGATCACCGATTGCCGGTTGGCTCACCCGGCAGAGCTGGGGGCTTATACGAATCGCAATTGGTCCGCAGGCGGGTGCCATGCTTTGACCTAAAATGGTCAAAGCATGCACCCGCCCACGATGCCTTGATGCCTTTTTTACGGGCAGGGGCCCCAGGCGCCCAGCAAGAAGAGCAGATCCTTCACGCCAACGACATTGTCGCCGTCGAAGTCGGCGGCACAATCTCCCTTCTTCGGGCACGGCCCCCACACGCCCAGCAAGAAGAGCAGATCCTTGACGCCGACGACGTTGTCGCCATCGAAATCAGCCTCACATCCGCCGCAGCCGCCGGCGGTCGCTTGGCTCACATCCAACACGAACAGGCCGCCGCTTCGATCACTAACGATGACGGTCCCGCTGGGGAAGAACGGATAGTTGGACCACGCGCCGCTGAAGCCGGGGTCGTTGTTTGCCGGATACGTGTCGAAGTACCCGACCTCGACCGGGTTGACGGGATCGCAGGCGTTGAACACACGCAAGCCGCTGGTGTAGTTGGCCTCGAAGATAAACCCATCACGCACGTAGAGGTTGTGATCGGTCGAGTCCAGGCCGTTCGTGAAATCGCTGATAAAGGTCGGATTGCTGAGATCGCTGACGTTGATGATCGTCGTGCGGGGGATGTCGTCGACCTCGTCACTGACATACAGGTACTGCCGGTCCGCCGTGAGCCACCCTTGATGCGTATATCCGGGCGACGGGTAGCTGGTTTGCCCGACGAGGAACATGTTCGACTTGTCGGTCACGTCGACGATATCCAGCCGACCCTCCCAGCCGGCAAAGACGAACGCGATCTGCCGACCGGCGTACTTTCCCTCGGTGTAGGTTACTACCTGGGCGTCGTGCGCCTGACCGTCCCAAATACCGGCGAAGGTCGGTAGTTCCGGATTCGCCAGGTCCAGCGCGACCAGCGGACCGCCGATGGCCAGGTAAAGGAATCCGCTCACTTCGTCAATGACGACATTGTGCGTGGCGCCTTTAGGGAAGGAATCAACGAGCGTGATATTGCCGTTGTCGATGTCCGACACGTCAATCACGTTCAGCGGCCCGCTGTCGGAACTCGTGTAGACATAATGCCCGAACACCTTCATGTCCCGGGCACGATTCGGCGTGTTGACAATGTCCACGATGACGGGGTTGGCCGGATCGGTGATCTCGACAAAGCCGGGGCCTTGTGAAAGCCCGATGATGGCGTACTCGCGGCCCGACGGAGAGACATAGCCCCAACAGTCCTCCGCGAACTCCGCATTGAGGTCCGCCAGCGTTAGATGGCTGTACAGCGATACGTTCTCAGCCGGGAATCCCCCTAACACCGTGGCCGGCGAGAAGAGAGCTAATGCGGCACAACCAGCCGCCGCCAAAGCGATGTTCACACGGCACAGAGGCATGATGTTTTCCTTCCGGTTCTTCGTTTCAAGACAGGGGACCGTCCGCCCCGTGCGATCCTCTGTGGGCGATTCACCAACGATACTACCAGACATACGGGCGCCGAGCCAAGAGGTTTCGTCGGCAAATCCTGTGAGTCAATCTGCCTGCTCGAACAGGATCGCCCGGAACAGCAGGGCGAAGGTGGCCTGGGTCCAGGCGCGGAACTGGGGACGAAAGGCAAACAGGTGCACTCGGCCGGCGCCATGCTCCACGCGAATCCATGCCCCTTGATTCTCGATCACCTCCGGCTTGCGAACCCACCCGGATAGCAGCAATCGTGTCGGCGCGTAGCGCAGGAGCGTCTCGATGCTCCGATCGTCCTGAAGCTCGGCTTCCTTGCGCTCCTTTTCCGTCATCAAGCGGTAGGCGGCGGACCTCGAGAAGAACAGGGCGACGGAGTGATCGAGCCCGGCTGTCATGGGGTGGTTGTCCTTCGGAATCCCGCGCAGGACGCTGCCCGGGCACGAGAACTCGCGCCCCTTTTCCTCGCGCGTCACGTCCACCAATGGGAACTCAAACAGATCGATCGCCCATTGGCACGATGACCCCAACGTCACCAGCGTGCCGCCGCCGCGCACGAACTCCTCGACCGCGATGGCCCCTTCGGGCGCGAGTCCCCCAGCATAATCGTCCGGCACCGAGCCCGATTCCCGCCCCTGATCCAGTTGCCCCGAACCCACGCTGGGAATGATCAATACATCGAGGAAATCACCCAGCGCGCCCGCCCGCAGCATCTCGTTGCGGACCGTGACGTAAGGAAACTCAAACGTGTCGAACACGTAGCGCATCCAGCCTTCGTCCATGCTGCCTGACCACGGCGAATACAGACCGATGCGCGGGAAGCGCTCAAGCGTCACCAACGCCTCTTGATCGTTCGCTTCCTGCTCGGAGGCGAAGAACAACCCCTCGCGTTCGCCGGTGGCGGCAAAGGTTATGGCCCGGCCGTCCGTGAGCGCGTTGACTACCTTGGTCCACGTGCCACTGTGCTGACTCGACATGACGTTGTTCGGCTGGTCCAGTAGGCGCGGATCGCCGCCAAACCCTGCGATCGCGTCGTCGGCACTCGTTACACGCTCAAGAGGTCCATCAAGTTTCTGAATCACCTCGACGCGCCGTACCCCGAGCAAGAACGGCAGCGTCCAGCCGGCCACATCGTATGGCGGCTTCCCATCCGGATACCGCTGCACCTCGAATAGATCCTTAACGTGCGAACCATAGGGTTGACCGCGAGAGATCACGATCGTACCGGCGGGATAGCTTCGCTCATCGGCCTGAATCGGCGCATCGGTGACATGGATT
>JADFNO010000199.1 GCA_022563315.1 Planctomycetota bacterium
TCGCAATTGATCCACAGGCGGGTGCCATGCTTTGACCCTTTAGGGCAAAGCATGCTTCATCCCGACGCGTCGGGAATGAAGCATGGCACCCGCGAAACGCACGAGAATTATTTGGGATTCGTATCAGATATCGCTCTCGAAGAATTTGAGGACGGCCGGGCCGACCGTTACCGCTATTCCGTCGCGAAGTTCAACTCGGTCCACGCGTTTGCCGTCCAGGAACGTACCGCCGGTGGAGCCGAGGTCACGGAGCACGAAATCCTGACCCTCCCGCTCGATGGTGCAGTGCTCCCTGGAGACGGACTTGGCGCGGATTTGGATATCACAGTTCTCGTCCCGACCGACGAGTACTTCGTCGCTGTCGCCGAGGGCAAATGCTCGCAGCAGCTTCCCCTGTTGGTTGCAAACGTGAATTTCCAGCATGCGACAGGCCTCCTGCAGACGCCGGGGCGTACGGCAACCGAGACTCGCTCTTCATTGTGATGCAGTTGCCTCTGTCTGCCAAGCGCCGAACCGGAGGAATTCTCAGGAAACCGCAGTTGCAGCTACACTTTCCGGCCATGCGATGGCTCATCGACGCGGTCTATCTGGCCGTCGCCCTGATCACGTCCCCGGTCTGGCTGGTGCGAATGATCCGCACGGGGAAGATCAAGACCGACTGGCGCGGGCGCTTTGGCCACACCGCCCGCATCGCCGGGGCGGGATCGGGGCGCATCCTCGTCCACACTGTCTCGGTGGGCGAGGTCAACGCCGTTGAGCTGCTGCTGAGTCGCCTCGCCGAATCGATCGGCACGCACCAGATCATCGTTTCCACCACGACCGACACGGGTTTTGCCCGCGCGACCAGCCTCTATGGCCGCCGCTTTCACGTCGTTCGCTATCCCTTCGATTTTTCGGTCTGCGTCGAACGATTCCTCGACGCGGTCAGGCCTGACGTCGTCGCCTGCTTTGAGTTGGAGCTCTGGCCGAATTTCGTCCGTTCCTGCTCGCGGCGCGGCATCGGGGTCTGTGTGATCAACGGCCGGCTCAGTGAGCGCAGCTTCCGTCGCTACCGCCTGATTCGCCCCCTGATCCGCGGGCTGTTCGGCCAAGTGGCATTCGTAGCCGTCCAAAACGAGCCGTACGCCGCGCGGTTCCGACAGCTCGGCGTCTCCGGGGCACAGGTCCATATCACCGGAACCATGAAGTGGGACGCCGCACAAGTCACCGACGACGTTGACGGGTCCGATGAACTCGCGGCCGCGCTTGGCATCGACCGCGCCCGCCCGCTGGTGGTGGCCGGTTCGACCGCCCCGGGTGAGCACGAACTGCTGGTGCAGGCCGTTGGGGATGGTGTGCAACTGTTGTGCGCGCCGCGCAAGCCGGAGTGGTTCGACCAGGCGGCGGCCGCCATGCCCGGTTGCGCCCGCCGGTCCCGCGGTGACCACGGGAGCGCCACCGGGCGATTCCTGCTTGACACGATCGGCGAGCTGCAGCAGGCCTATGCGCTGGCGGACGTCGTGGTGGTGGGGCGGAGCTTTGGCGCTCTCTACGGCTCGAATGTGACGGAACCGGTCGCGCTGGGCAAGGCCACGATCGTGGGCCCAGCGGTCGGCGACTTTCAGGATACGGTTGACGCCCTTGTCGCCGGCGAGGCAATCGTACAGACCACGCGCGATGACCTGGCCAAGACGGTGCGTGACCTGCTGGACGATCCGCAGCGCCGATGCGCTCTGGCCGAGAACGGGCGGGCCGTCATCCGTTCCCATCAGGGCGCGACGGACCGAAACGTGAAGCACCTTGTTTCGTTGCTGGCGGAAGTATCCAAGGCCAGGCCATGACCCAGCTGCAGATCGTCACGGCCGACATTACGACGCTGGAGGTGGATGCGATCGTCAATGCTGCCAACGCGGCCCTGGCGCCGGGCGGCGGCGTCTGCGGCGCGATCCATCGCGCGGCCGGCCCGGAGTTGGCTGAGGCGTGTCGAGGCCTCAAGGGATGCGCCGTCGGCGACGCCAAGATTACCGACGGCTATTCCCTGTCGGCCAAGCACGTCATTCATACCGTTGGGCCTGTGTACGAAGGAGGCGGGCATGGTGAGGCACAAATGCTCACCTCATGTTACCGGAAATGTCTGGAAGTCGCGCACGAGAAGGGGCTGACGTCCATCGCGTTTCCTTGCATCAGCACGGGGATTTTCGGGTACCCGGCGCGGGAGGCGGCTTCGATCGCGATCCAGACGACCAACGCTTGGCTGAACAGTGGCCGGGAGCCGTCCCGCATCATCTGCTGTTGCTTCGCCGAGCCTGACGCGGCGATCTATCGGGAAACGTTGACAGAATCGCGTGGCCCAAAAACACCCGCCGTCCCAACCGAGGTCGGGACGGCGGAGGAGGAGAAAGAAGAAAGGAGAAAGGAGTCTAGCTAAACTTGGGGAGGCGGCAAGACTCGTTGCAGCTTGCGTACGCCTACGGTGGGCCCGAGGCGTGCCAAAGCCGAAGAACGAGTTCTTCGTGCCCTATGATCCCAAGATATATACGAAATTCGCCGGCAGATGGTTCACAAAGCCCCCAGAGAACACTGCCACCCCAATTACAATGGGGTTGCCCTCCTGCCCGGTCATGGATGCGGACCAGAATCCTGCCCATCCTTGCCTCCAGATCCACGTCGAGGTGGAAATGATGGTATCGGGCCATCCCTGGCCTAAGCTAGAGAAAACGGGGCAAGATTCTTCAGGGCCAACCCTCTCGGGGCGAATGTGGCCCGAGTATGAGGGAATTCCCTGACCTGAGCTGGGAGAGTCCCGGACGGCCACTGAAGACCTCCTGCGGCGGGACGACAACGGAAGACCCTCGCAGCGCAGGGTGGTTGCGGCAGCGATGGGGGAGCGCCTCATGCTGCACAACTCCAACCGACGCCTAGACTTCTGCTTCATGCGCGAGTTCCAATTGCTTCAACATGTCTTGGCGACCGCACGCGGGAGCGGCGACGTGCTGATCCCGCCCGGCGACGACATGGCCATGGTGCGGGTCGATGGGTCGTTGTTCCTGGCGGCTGTGGATCAGCTCGTCGAGGCACGCCACGTGAATATCGAGACCACCCCGGTCCAGCTTGTCGGGCGCAAGGCCGTGACGCGATGCCTCAGCGACGTGGCGGCGATGGCCGCCCAGCCCGTGGCGTCACTTGCGGCAGTCACCTTTTCGCCGAATCAGACCGAAGACTGGGCGACACAACTCTTTGACGCGATCAACGAAACCGCCGACCGGTACGGCTGCCCGCTCATTGGGGGAGACATCGCCGTTCATCGCCAAGAACAGTCGCCGATGGTCATCGCCGTATCAGTGCTGGCCAGGCCGGGTCCCACACCGCCTGTTCAGCGCAGCGGCGCGCGGGTCGGGGACGTGGTCTATGTGACGGGCCGACTCGGAGGCTCCGTCGATGACCGCGGCCTCGGACGACATTTGACCTTCGAGCCCCGCATTCCCGAAGCGATCGAGCTGGCACAGCATTTGGGTGCGCGACTGCACGCGATGATCGACATCAGCGACGGTCTCGGTCGGGACGCCTCCCATATCGCTCAAAGCTCGGGAGTTCGGGTCGAGATCAACGCCGATGCGGTCCCCGCCCATGCGGGCCTGGATTGGCGCCGGGCCATGAGCGACGGCGAGGACTACGAATTGTGCTTCACGGCCGCGGGAGAAGTGCCTGATCGAATCGCGGACCTCCAGATTACAGCGGTAGGGCGTATCGTTCCACATGACGACCCGCAGGGCTCGCCCGTCGTTGTGCGAAACGGGGCCGAGTCTTTCGACGGCTCGCAGCTTGGATGGGAGCATCGATGAGATGAGGTTTGTCCTTGAGAGTTCGTCCGAGGCAGCGACGATCGAGCTTGCTGCGAAGCTTGGTCGGCGACTGCGGGCCGCGGATGTCGTCTGCCTTGACGGACCGCTTGGTGCGGGCAAGACATGCTTCGTGCGGGGACTGGCCACCGGCATGGGATTGGACGAGGCCGTCGTCTCCAGCCCGAGTTTCCTCATCTGTCACGAATACAACGGCCGCGCGCCGCTTCGCCTTGCCCACCTTGATGCGTATCGACTTGCCGGGCCCGATGAGCTCGAGACGATCGGGTGGGACGAGCTGCGCGCGGCGAGCCAGACCGTACTCGCCATCGAGTGGGCCTCGCGGATCGAGCCGGCCCTTCCGCCGAAGCGCATCGACGTGACGATCGAACACACGGGTCCGACCTCACGGCTCATCGTCATTGATGCACCTGAAATCCTTGCTTCGCGCTTGGAGGGGCTCGATGACTGACCCCACATCAGACAGCCGTGAGCAGGAGGAAGTCGCAGACGGCCGTGGAAACTCTGGGCGCAATCATTCATGCCGTGTCTGTGGAAAGTCCGTCAAAACAACCGAGCCAACGTTCCCCTTCTGCTCCGATCGCTGCCGTCTCGTGGACCTCGGCAAGTGGTTCAACGAATCGTATCGAATGACGCGCCGGATCGATGAGGTTGATGAGGTCGATTGACTGGGGACTCTGCAGCGCGCCGCGTTGTTAGTCCTCGTCGTCGCCTTGCTCGGCGATCATCTTCCGGCCTTGTGGGCTCAAGGCATAGATCTGGAACCGGTGACCGATCGGCTCCCACCCGTGTTCCTGACAGATGCGTTTGCGGATCAGCGCCAACTCATCATCCGAAAACTCGATGAGTTCGCCGGTCTTCATGCAGACCATATAGTCTCGCGGCGCTTTGCCGTAGATCAGTTGATAGTGGGTCTGCTTGGAATCAAACAGGGCCTGCGTGATGATCCCGGCTTCTTGCAGGAGCTTGACGGTCCGGTAGATCGTGGCCATGGACACGCTATGGCTGCGATCGCGCATGTCCAGCATCAGGTCGTCAACCTCAAAGACGCCGTCCCGCTCGATGATCACTTCGAGGATGTCCGCCCGTTCCGGGGTGTACTTGAGGCTCCGTGATTTGAGGTACCGCCGGAACACTGAGCACAGCGGCGCCATGGCTGCGATGGCGAGATCATCAGGCTGAGCAGGGGGGATCGGAACCGACTCCAAGTTCATGCTACAAGTGTACGCCAGCCGCCCGCCCCGGCCTTGAGACGCCCGGTGATAACGACCGCAGCCCACGCGCCGCTGCGAATCCCTGCGTTTGAACCGTTCTACAGCGGTTTGAACCGGACCGTTCGCGAATCGATCAGCGGACGTTCTTGCCAAAGGCGATGAGCACATTGGGCTGACGAACCTGACAAGCGCGCTCGCGGCGGACTTGATGATCTTCAACGGCGCGCGGAATCGCCGGTCATTCTAATACGAATCCCAAATGATTCTCGTGCGTTTCGCGGGTGCCATGCTTCATTCCCGACGCGTCGGGATGAAGCATGCTTTGCCCTAAAAGGGTCAAAGCATGGCACCCGCCGGCGGACCAATGGCCATGCGTATAAGTGACCCGCAGAACCAAGACAGGCGAGTTTTACATAACTCAGCCTGCGTCGTGTGGTCGCACCGCCGGAAGCATGACCAGGGGTGGGGGGGCCGTCCATATCAACATGCGGTGAACAGTTCCATTTGCCCGGTCATGTTCGGCCTACGAAATGAAGCGGACGAGAGTTGGGGGAGCTGTCGATGAAGCCCGCACCGGTCCGCAAAGACACGGAATGTCGCGGCGATCTGCTCGGCCAGGGGGCCGGTGCCGCGCATCCTTGTCCCGAAGGTCGATCGGTACAGATCACCATTGTGCATGCTGCGCACTTGCGCGACGATTTGCGACCGGCGTTCCGGATAATTCCGCTGCAACCATTCCAGGAAGAGCGCCTTGACTTGATAGGGCAGCCGCAGCATAAGCCACATCGCACAGGTCGCCCCGGCTTGGGCGGCAGATTCCAACAGGCGGGGAATCTCGCGGTCGTTGAGCCCGGGAATGATCGGCGCGAGAATCGCCGCCACCGGGATACCCGCGTCGGAGAGCTCGCGCATGGCACGCAGCCGATCAGCGGGGCAGCTCGCGCGTGGCTCCATCACGGCGGAGAGATGTGTATCCAGCGTCGTCAAACTGATGCCGAC
>JADFNO010000041.1 GCA_022563315.1 Planctomycetota bacterium
TGAGGTGAGAAGGAAGCCAGCACAAGCCCTTTGACGTCCTTGATGTGCTCGACGATCTCGTCTTCGAGTTCGTACTCTGTTGCATCGGTATCGGTGGGAAGCCCGAAATGGGTGCCTTCCATCAAGAGGACGTCGATCGTCTTGTTCTTGAGGGCAGCCAACATTCTCTTGGCCATGCCGGTTTTTCGACCGTGAAGACGTAGGTCGCCGGAGTACAACACGCTCTTGCCGTCGGCCTCGATCAAGAATGCGGTGCTTCCGTAGATGGAATGGTCGACGTCAAAACTGGTGACGCGGAAGTCTCCGATGGACGTCGTTTGCTCGGGCCTGAGTTCCCGAAACTGTTCAGGCGGGATTTCGACTCCGCCAGCGAAAAGCCGTCCCGCGAGCATCATTTTGCTGGTGCCTTTGCTGGCGTAGACGAGGATTTGCGGGCGGGTGTGATTGAGGAGCCCAGTGTGATCCAGATGGCCGTGTGTTAGCAAGATCGCATCAGGTGGCTGGCCACCGTCAAAGAGTCCAGCGACGTTTGGCAACCACCCTTCGGAACGAAGCCCTTCGGTGGTCTTGCGTTGCAGTGTACGGGAATCCAACGGCTCCCTGTCTGAGTCGAACAGCGGCATACCGACGTCGAGGACGATCCTGGTCCTGGTAGTTTCCAGTTCGATACAGGTTCCCCCGACCTCATGGGTTCCTCGATGAATGGTGAGTTGCATCTGCGTTCCCGTTTCCGTTGTCGGCGTTGTTCTGGGCTGGAACAAAGCGGCGTCCGGCGCGCTGCTGGCGGTTTCTGCCTAGTCTACCCGCATGAAGTATACCGCAGGCCCAAGAGACGAATCTCTACGGGTTGATGCGGGCTTACTCAGCGATCAAAAGGGCCGCTCCCGATTGGGAAGCGGCCCGGTGTAGATCACCGTTGTGACGATGCTCGGCGTGTCAGTTTCCGCCGTTGGGCTGGAAGAAGAAGAACGGCAGACCGCCGCCCCCGCCCATATCGTCGATGTTGTAGATGTAATCGGCGTCCAACGCCTTCTCAATCCGCACCTTCGCCTCACTGAGATGCGCGACGGTGTACGGATCGACGGTTTGCCCGCCGTTGCTCAGGAGATGCTCGATTTTGTCCGCCAGATCTCGGAGCTTGTACATGCTGAGATTGGCGATCGGCTGCGCGGATGCGCCGAAACCCTTATCGAGCATGCTCAGTTCGATGAGCCGCTCCAAATGCTCGCGCTGCAAGTTGCGGCGCAGACTGGAGATCATCGGCTTGCGGACGGTAAAACTCGTGTCCGGCACTTGATCAAGCTCTGACCAGATCGCGTCGGTGATGCCGAACATCACCTCCGGCAGCGTTACCGCATCTTGGTCAGACGGCAGCCGAAACTCGGTGTCATACACGCGATTGAGCGTGGTGGGATTCATCAGCATGGTCAGGGCCACGCCTTGTATCGCCTTGATGCGATCGTGAACGGGCCAGGTCGGGTCCTCGAAGATCGATCGGAACCCGCCCTCATCCCACCACTTGTCAACGGTCATCTTCGCAAGCAGTTCCGGTGTGAGGCCGAACGCCTCGTCGTTGAACGCGTTGTCAATGACGAACTGTAGCGCGCGGCGCTGCTTGGCAGTCTCAACCGCAACGATCGGATCGCGATCGCCCGGATCACCCTTGCGGTCACGGTTCACATACGAGCCACCGAGCCAGTTCGCCGCGATGGCCACGGCATTGAAGTGCCGGCCGAGCAGCAGCTCATATGCCTCGCGGGCCTTGGCCCAACTGTCGCCTTCCTTCACAATCCGATCCAGGATCTTGGTGCGAAGGTGTTGAGCAAGCCGCATCTGCGAATCCGCGAAGTCCAGTGGGTCGGCCCCATAATCGAATCGGCGGGCCAACGGATCGGGGCCCCACGTGTCTTCGTCCGTTGCATACGGCAGATCCTCTTCGGAGACACGCTTGAGGATCGGCTTGAGATCCTTATCGAACGTGTAGCCGTACTCGATCGCCCAGTAGTCGTACGGGCCGATGGTGACCATTGTGTAGTCGCCTTGGACGGGTCCGTCGTTGAAGTTGATGTTGACGGGGTTGTAGTCCATCACCGAGGCGGTCTGGGCCCGGCCCTTGAACTCTTCGGTGTTGATCTCTTGAATGCTGTGGATGCTTGAGGCCTTGAAGTTATGCCGCAGGCCGAGCGTGTGGCCGACCTCGTGCATGGTGAGGTCCTTCAGCAGCGGGCCGATGAACGATTCCGGGAGACCGTCGAGCATTTGGCCTTCGTCCTTTTCATCCTCGCCGTTGTCGTCTTCATCCTCGCCGTTGTCGTCGTCGTCGGCGTCATCGTCGTCAGCGTCACCGTTGCCATCGTCGTCGTCGTCCTGCCCTTGAGCAAGCTCTGCAAACAGCGCCGGATCGAGTCGGAACATGGCGATATCCATCGACTTGGCCATCGCGTTCATGCACGCGCCGTTGACCTGACTGACGCGCCCGGCCAGGCCGTCATAGCGATCATCGCCGAGCATCGTGGGGTCGGCATTGGCGGCGGGATGGCCGCTGAACGCGCGGGCATCGCGCAGTGCTCGTTGTCGCGACAGCTCGCGGATCACGTTCGGGCGCTCGGCCGGCGAAGCCAGCAAAACGCGCGGGTCCCAATCGGGATGGTGCTCGAGCCACGCCAGCGTTTGCGGGCCGAAGCCTTCCATCGCAATCTCGGGGATCAACTGCCTCCACGACCGCGCCCAACTTGTGATGAAACCTTCGTCCATCACAATGTCCGCATCGAGAATCTGACCCGTGCGCGGATCGACACGGCTGGGGCCGATCGCAAAACCCATGCCGGCGTTCGTCCACAACACGAAGTTATAGCGCGCATCCTCGGGGTCCTTCTCCATATGGGCGCCGGTGCGCGCATCCTGTTGATAGACCTCGATGGCATTGATGATGCCGACCTTCTCGTAGGCCTTGTTCCACTCCAGCACGCCGTCGCGCACCCATCGGCGGTACCGCACGGGTGTGGTGTGCTCGAGATAAAAGATGATGGGTTCCTTGGGCGGGCTGAGCTTCAGCGAGGCGTCAGCCTTCTCCAGCTTCCATCGATTGATATAGCGCACCCACGGCGTCTCCGCCCCCGGCTTACCTATGTCGCGATGCGTCGTCGTGAAAAAGCCGACGCGAGCATCGGCCATGCGCGACTTATAGCCGGTCTTGTCCGGGATCACACTGATCGAGTAGTGCAGCGTCCCGAACCGGCCGCCTCGCAACGGCAGTTCAAACGCGAGCTCGACATTCTTCGGGAAAGCTTTGGCCTTGGCGATCGTGGCGAGCTTGGTGTTTGCGCCGGACATCAATCGCGGCCCGAAGAACTTCGACGCCTGACCGATGAGCAACGCATCCATGTCGATGACCGGGCCGCCCTTCTTTCCCTTGGCCACGATCGGAATATCCAGCACGACCCGATCCGTGAAGACGCGCTCCTTGCCCTTCTTGGATTCCAGATCGCCAGTCGTCCGCACGCTGAGGTTTGGCTGGATCAGCGCCAGTCGTTTGTCGTACTTCTTCCACTTCACGTACATGTCGCCGAATTGAACGCCCGCGGTCGGAATGCCGCCCGAGATCGTGTAGGCGATGAACAGCAACTGCTTTTCGAAGTTGCTCGGCAACTCCGCGAGCATTTGGCCGTCTTTCTTGCGAATCCAGATCGTGTACAGGCTCGCCTGTCCGTCAGCCGTGGAGATGACCTTCTCGTAATCCTTGGCGATGTCCTCGAATTTCGGCAGCTCCTTCGGCTTCTTCTGACCCGCCGCCGCCTTCTCCATCTTCGCCTTGATGTCCGCCGGGATCTCCGGCTGACTCATGGCCGGACCCGCGACGAAGCAGATGGCCGCGATCGTCGTCAGCATCGCGGACCTTCTTCCACTCCTCGAACCGCTCCTTTGCTCAATCTTCGGCAACATTTTGGCTACCTCCGTGATTGGAATGAAACACCAGCGTCGAGCGTGGTCGACAGGCCGACGCTCTGCCGGTGATGATCTACAAGAACTCATACTCCGCTCGACCGTGATCTGTTCCCACGATCGAACGCTTGCCGCGCGTGCTCAGACCCACCTGATTGCGGCTACGACCACTATACATACTCTCATACGCCTCTGGAACCCGCTGGCTGCATCGGGTCGCTTCCCGAACCTAAGGCCGGGCCTGGACCCCGCCTTTGAGGCCTCGCGTTGGACGCCCAGGATCGACGCCTCCAGCAGATCGGCCCCGTCACATTTGGATACACGGATGCCGGCCGACTCGGCCGTCACCGGGTTCTCGCCGTAGGCAGGCCTCGATCCGCGTCTTCGGTGAGTGAAACCACACATCCCCGATCACGCCCCGATCAGCTGGACCATCATCCCACCCGTCACTATTGTAAGACTCGTTATGTCCCCCCGTCCGCGTAGCTCAGTTGGATAGAGCGTCGGCCTCCGAAGCCGAAGGTCACAGGTTCGAGCCCTGTCGCGGATGCTGGCCGAGCCCGTGCATCCCACGGGCCTTTTTCGTGAATCGGGCGTGGTTTCAAACAGGCCGGGCCGTTCCCAAGGGTCCGAGAATTCCTGGCCACATTGGCGAGGTTTTTGACCACGATGCCGTGCCGAGGCTGTATATTGATGGGTAGCCGGTCGTCGAGCACCGGCCGAATCCGACCCGAACAACGCCCCTCAAGGAGATCCCCGCAATGCGTATCGTATTTGGACTGGCTTCACTGATCCTGGCCGGGAGTCTGTGTTCCGCCTCGCTTGGGGTGGATCCCGAGCCGAAACTTCGCGGCGAACTCCCCCGAATTATGGGTGATGCCGAGGCTGGCGAGCTGATTCGCATCGTCATCGTGATGCAGGATCAGGTCAGCCCGGGCGATCTGGCGCAGGCGAGTCGTATCAACAACAAACAGCTGCGCCGTGCCGGCGTGATCTCGCTGCTCAAGCACCAAGCCCGGTTCTCCCAGCAAGGGTTATTGAATCAGCTGGCTGCCGAGCAGAAGGCGGGCGAAGTCGGAGCGCGCGTTCGACCACTGTGGATTCACAACGCCGTGGCGACGCAGGCTACCGCCGAGGCGATTGGCCGTATCGCTCAGCGCGCCGACGTGGCGTGGATCAGTGCCGATCAACTGAGAGGCTCGGAAATCTTCCCGGTCGAGCCGCCCGATAAAGAGCCGGATCTGGGCGGTGGCGGGCCCCTTCAGAGCGTCAACCCCATCGAATGCGGCGTCAACATCATGCGAGCACCGGAGGTCTGGAACGATCTGGGCATCACCGGCGAGGGTGTTGTCGTCGGCATCATCGATTCGGGCGCCTGCCTTACGCATCCTGATCTGGCCAACCAAATCTGGGACAACGTCGACGAGATCCCCAACAACGGCATCGACGACGATAACAACGGCTACATCGATGACATGGTGGGCTGGGATTTCTGGGGCAACGATAACAATGTTGGTGATTCAAACGGACACGGCACCCATACCACCGGCACCGTGGCCGGTGACGGAACGAACGGGACGACCACCGGCATGGCTCCAGATGTATCGATGATGATCCTGAGAATCTCGTTTGACCTCTCGGCTGAGACCATGGTCTGGGAGGCGATGCAGTATGCCGTGGATAATGAGGCCGACGTCATCACGGCCAGCATTGGCTGGCTACATGCTTGGAACCCCGACCGACCGATGTGGCGGACTGTTTGCGAGAACACGATCGCGGCGGGCACGGTTGTGATCTACGCAGCCGGCAACGAAGGCTGCAGCATTCCGCCGGACGAGATTCGCACACCCGGCGATGTGCCGGCTATCATCACGGTCGGCGCAACCGACTGCGGTGACAACTTGGCCAGCTTCAGTAGTTGTGGTCCGGTGACTTGGCAGAACATACCTCCGTGGAATGATTGCCCCTACCCGCCAGGTTGCCTTAAACCGACCATTTCCGCGCCCGGCGTGAGTACGATCTCCACCTCCAACAACTGTTCGGGGTACTTCAGTATCAGCGGCACGTCCATGTCGACGCCACACGTTGCCGGGGCCGTCGCATTGATCCTTCAGGCGAACCCCGCCCTTGATCCCGCCCAGGTCAAGGAGGTCCTTCAGCTGACCGCCGTTGACCTTGGCGCCCCCGGAGACGACAACAGGTTTGGTGCGGGCCGGGTCGACGTCATGGAAGCCGTGCTTCTGGCCCTGGATATGGCCACGCTTTGCCCGTGGGATATGGACGACGACGGCTCCGTCGGCGTGCCCGACCTACTCTCGTTGCTTGGGCAGTGGAACACCGACCCAGGCGGTCCGCCTGACTTCGACGACGACGGCAACGTTGGCGTGAAGGACCTGCTCATCTTGCTGGGCAACTGGGGGCCTTGCCCGTAAGCGAAGGCATCAAGGAAAGCCCTCACGCCCGACCTCTTACCGGCGGAGGACTCTCTATTGATCAGACGAGGTTCCGAACAGCCTGTGCCCATCGAAGGTCCGAGAATTCGTGCCTATATTGGCAAGGATTTTGGCGGCTCCGCCGGACCAATGCTGTATATTGATGGGTAGCCGGTTGGAGACTGGCCGAACCGAACCCAAACAACGCCCCTTCAAGGAGATCATGGTGATTCGCATCGCAGTTGGACTAGCTTGCGTGGTCGTGGCGGGGAGTTGGTGTACCGTCCTGAATGGGGCCGTGAGTCCCCGGGGAGGTTCACTACGCAACAATGTAAGAGTCAACGTCGACCAGAAGCTTCGCGGCGAGCTCGCCGAGGTGATGCGCGATGCCGAGGCGGGCGAGTTGATTCCGATTATCATCGTCTTGCAAGCTCAGGTTGCCGCGGGCGATCTCGCCCAGGCCAGCGCTATCCCCGACAAGCGGGCGCGGCGGAACGCGGTGAAGACGCTGCTAAAGGCTCAGGCCCAGGCCTCACAGCGTGGGATCCTCAACCAGCTAGCGGCGGAGCAAAATGGCGGTGCGGTCGGGGCTCGTGTTCGTCCGCTGTGGATTCAAAACGTCGTGGCGACTAACGCTACTGCCGCCGCGATCCGTCGCATTGCCCGGCGCGGCGACGTGGATTATCTCAGTTATGACAAACCGATCGGCCCGGAAGTCTTCCCCGTCGAGCCGATTGAGATTGAACTGGGAGAGGGCGGATCGCCGACGTCCGGCGGCAGCATCGAATGCGGCGTACAACTCATGCGAGCACCGGAAGTCTGGAATGACCTGGGCATCACCGGCGAGGGTGTGATCGTCGGCATCATCGACACTGGTTGCTGCATCACCCATCCTGATCTCGTGAACCAGATATGGTACAACCCGGGCGAGATCCCCAACAATGGCATCGACGATGACATGAACGGTTACGTCGATGACATCAACGGTTGGAACTTCCAGCTCAACAACAACAACATTTCCGACAGTAACGGTCACGGCACGCATACGACAGGCACCGTGGCCGGCGACGGAACGAACGGGACGACGACCGGCATGGCGCCGAACGTGTCCATGATGATCCTTGAATTCTGGAACAGCCTTCCCTCCGGTCAGCCCTCAGTCTGGGAGGCCATGCAATACGCGGTCGATAACGGCGCAGACGTGGTGACTGCGAGTATCGGATGGCCGCATTCATTCAACCCGGATCGGGTGACGTGGCGCAACGTGTGTGAAGCGACGATCGCCGCCGGCGTCGTCGTCATCTACGCCGCGGGCAATGAAGGCTGCGGCAACCCGCCGGACAATGTTCGCACGCCCGGCGATGTGCCGGACGTCATAACGATCGGTGCAACTGATTGCAACGACGTCAAAGCGGGATTCAGCAGTTGCGGTCCGATCACTTGGCAGAGCATTCCCCCATGGAACGATTGCCCCCACCCTCCGGGCTGCATCAAACCGAGCGTTGCCGCCCCGGGCGTGAACACGATCTCAACCTCCAACAATTGCTCAGGATACTTCATCATCAGCGGCACTTCGATGGCCACCCCGCATGTCGCCGGGACCGTCGCGCTTATGCTTGAGGCCAACCCCGATCTCGATCCCGCCCAGGTCAAGGAGATTCTCAAGGAGACATCAATCGATCTTGGCCCCGGCGGCAACGACAACAGCTTTGGCGCCGGCCGGGTCGATGCCATGGAGGCTGTTCTTCTGGCCCTGGATATGGCCACGCCTTGCCCGTGGGATATGGACGACAACAACGTCGTCGGCGTGTCCGACCTACTCTCGTTGCTTGGGCAGTGGAACACCGACCCAGGCGGTCCGCCTGACTTCGACGACGACGGCAACGTTGGCGTGAAGGACCTGCTCATCTTGCTGGGCAACTGGGGGCCTTGCCCGTAAAACAGGCATCGGGGCATGCTTCAGCGTAACACACACCGTTGCCTTCAACGATCAAACAAAGCCCCGGATGGAAATCCGGGGCTTTTTCATGTCCGCACGGGCGGCTGTACGTTACGGAATCGACCGGCTAATTCCCGTCGCCTTTGGCGCCTTCGCGCGAAAGCATACTGTCCAACATTGTCCCGATCAGCGCGGTCGTTTCGGCGGACTGTGAGGTGTTCCCCCCGGCGCCGTTGGCGCCGCTAATGACCATGACGCGCGGCGTGATGTTGATGCCGCTTTCGCCGACGATCTTGAGCAGCTCGAGCAGGGCGGCGTTGCCGGAGCCGATCTGCAGGGCGATCACCCGGTAGGCCTCAGCCTGGGCTTCGGCCTTGATGCGGATCGCCTCCGCTTCGCCGCCGGCTGCGATGATGCGCTTCTCCTTATCCTGTTCGGCGATTTGGACTTCATACCTCGCCGTCGCCAATTTCTTTTCTTCCTCAGCTTCCTGCTCCGTGCGCGTCAATGCCTTCTTCTGCTCAGCCGCGAGCTGTTGTTGTCGGAACGTCGTGACCTCTTCGTCAGCGATCTGCCGATCCGTTTGCGTTTTGAGCAGCGCATCCAACGACCCATCCTCGGCCACACCGGCGATACGAACCGCGGTCACGGTCACGCCCACCTTCATCATCTCCTCCGCCAACATGGCCAGCGATTGCGACTCCTGCTGCGAACGCTGCTGCACGTAGTCCAGGGCCTTCACGGTTTCGGCGTTGTTGCGGAAGATCGCGCGGACCGCGGAGTTCAGACGCTCAAGCAGCTTCTCCTTGTCGTCCTCGAAGAGGGCGACCACGAGCGGCGCGTCGACCGGTTTGATCTCATACTCCACCCGCACGTCCACGGGGAAGTCAAACCCATCGGAGGTGCGGACGGGAATCTCCCGCTGCCCGGTTCCTGTGCCGCGTCCCGTGTAACTGATCACCCATTTGGCCGTCGAGATCATCGTAACTTCGTAGGCCTTAGTGTTCAGGTAATACTCCTGGGGCAGCAGCGGCTCGCGCCAGATGCCGCGCTCACCCTTTTCAACGAGAGTGCTGAGTGTATCGCCCGCTCCCGCAGGAACGGTGCCGACGTTGGACTTGACCACGCCGACCGTCGCCTTCTTGACGTTGGTGACGTCGACAATCTGATGCGTAAAGAGCATGGGGTTGATGCGATACTTGCCCGGGGTGAGAACCGAGGCTTGCGGGCCCTTGTAGCCGCCCCCTTCGGTAGAGAGGAAGAACTCGGCATCCTCAGCCATGCGCTTCTGCAGCGATTCATCCCACTCTGGGGCATAAATCTCCCCAGGCGGCAACGGCTGTCCGTCCATGGCCGTCAGCAGCGCTATCTCTCCTTCTTTGATCTCAACCAGAAATCGTGTGTCGACATCGTAGATCACCGGCCACAGCCAGGGGTGCCAACCCGGGGGGAGGATCTTGGCTTGCGGGCCCATCTCACCCTCCGTGGCAATGATCTTGCCCGGGGCAAGCGAACCACCGCCGATGTTCCTGCTGACGACGCCGATCTGGTTTTCCCCGACCAGCCGAAAAGAGCTGAGCGCGAACGACGCCAAGAGCACGAGCAGTGCGACGACGCCGCCGGCTGCCTTCACGGCCGTGCCGGGCAACTTCATGGTGCCGGTCACGATCAGGACCGCTAGCACCACTCCTACAAGCATGAATCCGATTGTCATAGCTGACTCCTTCCCCCATGAAAGACCCAGGCGATCGCGTGCCGACCTTCGGCGCGCCGTTGTCCCTCCCCCACTATCCACCGCAAGTCTACGCCCCGGATTTCTCCAGTCACATGTCCGTCCCTTGCCGATTTCGGACATGCCCCCTGCTCAAACGACTGGGGCGCCGTGCTACCTCGATTTCTCTTCGCCCAGCTCGGCGAGGCTCTTGGCGAGCTGTTTGATGTCGTCGTCGTTTATTCTCTTGGTAGCCGTGGCTCATTCTACCAATTATTGTGCGGGACGGGGCAATGAGGCGCGGAGGGCGTGCGGTGGGCACTACAATACCCTCCGATTCATCACGAATTTCTGCAGTTTGACAGGGTAGTCCTATGGGCAGCAAGTCATTTCAGAGCATTGCGACGGCCGCCGTTCACGCCGGTGAGCCGGATCCACGCATTGGCGGCGCGGTCACGATGCCGATTTTCCAGTCGGCCACGTTTCTCTACGAGGGCGGGACGGACTATCACGCCACGCGCTACGTTCGGCTCAGCAACACGCCCAACCATGAGGTCCTGCACCGCAAGCTCGCGGCATTGGAGAAGGCAGAGGCCGCGCTCGTTACGTCCAGCGGCATGGCCGCGATCTCCACCACCCTCCTCACGGTGCTGCAGTCTGGCGACCATCTGTTGGCGATGGAATGCCCCTACGGCGGCACGCACGGGTTCATCACCAACGAACTGCCTCGCTTCGGCATCTCACACAGTTTTATCGATGGAAGCGATCCCGAAGATTGGCGAAGCAAGCTCCAGCCGAACACACGCGCTATCTACGTCGAGTCCATCGCGAACCCGCTCATGCAGGTGCCGGACCTTGTGGGTATCGTGAAGTTCGCCCGCGCGCACAATCTTGTCTCGATGGTCGACAACACATTCACCAGCCCGGTGAACTTTCGACCGACCGAGATCGGATTCGATCTTTCGCTGCACAGTTGCACGAAGTACTTGAACGGGCACAGCGATCTCGCCGCGGGGGCCGTCATCGGTCGAGCCGATCAGATCGAGCAAATCAGACTCCGGCTGAATCATCTCGGCGGGATGCTCGATCCGCACGCGTGCTACCTGTTGCAGCGCGGCATCAAGACGGTCGCGCTCCGTGTCCGCCAACAAAATGAAAGCGCTTTGCTCATCGCCCGTTTCCTGGAGCAACACCCCAGCGTCGATCGGGTCAACTACCCCGGGCTCGAGTCGCACCCCGCCCATCAACGCGCCTGCGATCTGTTTGACGGGTTCGGCGGGATGCTGAGTTTCGAGCTGACGGGCGGGCTTGACGCCGCCGAGCGCTTGCTGCAGCGCGTCACGATCCCGATTGTTGCCGTGAGCCTGGGTGGAGTGGAGTCGCTGATTATCCTCCCAGCCGCGACCGCATACGCCAACGTTGAACCGGCCGAACGACTGCGGCTCGGTGTCCGCGACGGCCTCATCCGCCTGTCGGTCGGCATCGAGGACACGAATGAGCTCATCGACGACCTGCGCCAAGCGTTGGAGGGATGACGCATTGAATAGCGCCCGCGGTTGATAGGGCAGTGATACCGATTGAGGAAGCGCTATGAGGAAGACGACGACATGAACCAGGGCTCACGCCGACTGTTTCTCGCCGATTCCGTAAAGCTCGGCGCGGTCTCGCTCATCGGATGGTCCGCTTCGCAGTTGCTCATTGATGATGCGCTGGCCGCCTTGATCGATCCTCCGCCCGGCGATCCGTTCGCGCGAGGCGAACGCATCGGCACGCTTCGCTTTGGCGATCAAAAACGCAACCCGCGCCCGCGCGAAAAAGCCTACGGCCGCGGATTGAATGGTCGACTCCGCCCGGACCTCAGCGCCCTCACCCCGGATTCGCTCATTACGCCGAACGATCGCTTTTTCATCCGCACGCGTTGTCCGGACCGCATCGACTACACCAAACCGTGGAATATCCGTATTCATGGACTGGTACGGGAGCCGATCGACATTCCCGTCCAAGAAATTACTGCACGCGCCCAGCCAATGGGTGTTCATCTTCTGGAGTGCGCCGGCAGTGGTCTCGGTGGGCTGATTAGCGCGGCACGGTGGAGTGGAGTCCCGGTAAGCACAGTCCTGAGCGGGGCGAACGGTCTTGCCCAGGCGACGCGCATTCGCATCTCGGGATTTGATGACCATTCCAAGTTCGATTCCGGCTACGACGAGCGCGGCGCCGATTGGATATTCACGCTCGATCAATTGAAGGAAACTGGGGCATTCCTCGCCACGCAGATGAACGGCGTCGCGCTTCCCCGGGACCACGGATACCCGATTCGTCTTGTCGTACCGGGGTGGTACGGTTGCACCTGCATCAAATGGCTCGATGAAATTGAGTTTGTCGACGACACGGCTCGCGCCACGAGACACATGCGCCACTTCGCCGGCCGAACTCACCAACCGGGTGCGCCCAGGCTGGCGAAGGATTTTCAGCCCGCCGAGATCGACATTGCAGCCATGCCCGTGCGCGTCGAGAAGTGGCGCATCGACGGGAAGATCGTCTATCGAGTCGTGGGGATTCTTTGGGGCGGCAAGCAGACGACCGATGCCTTGGTCATTCGCTTCAACGCCAACGAGATTTATGTGCCGGTCGAATCCTACAAGCACGAGACGACCACGACCTGGACGTTGTGGACGCACACCTGGCACCCGCCCAAGCCCGGCAAGTATGTGATCCGGCTTCAGGTGGATGAACCGGCGACCCGCACTCGCCGACTCGACCGCGGCGCCTATCAGCGCGCCGTTCGAGTTGAGGAAGTGGGCTGACCGCAACAATATCCGCGAAGATGCAATACATAACGACCGACCACGGCCGAATAAGGATGAGAAGATGCCTCACGAACCCATCACGTCAACTGAAGTCACTGAGGACCTTGAAGCCGTTGAAGGCGGCGACGGGATTCTGGTCATTCGAAGTCACGAGAATTGCCGCGGCTGGAATGGCATCCGGTACAAGACTGGAATGTCGGCAACGAACGTAGGATCAGAGCACCTGTCGATGAACGTGGCGACGATCCCACCGGGCGGGGTGGCCTATGCCCACGTCCATGTCGGGTTCGAGCTGATGCTGTACATCATGAAAGGGCGCGTGCGCCACGAGTATGGCCCCGGGCTGAAGAAATCGATTGAGAACGGAGCCGGCGACTTCATCTTCATCAAGCCGGACGTGCCGCACGAGGTGTTCAATCTCTCGGACACGGAGCCGGTGGTGGCGGTCGTCGCCCGGGCCGCCGCCGATGAGTGGCAGCGCATTGTCCCGTATGACCGCGATAGCGAGTGATGAGCATCGCCAGGCAAGAGTGGAAACGGGAACAGGCTCGCTTGGGTATGATCGCATCGTGATCGATTACACGCTGCAGCTGGACGAGTTGCCTGATCCGCTGCCGATCGAGCCGCTGACTAAGCCGTTTGACGTCACGATCACGCCGCCCGGAAGTAAGAGCATCACTTGCCGGGCGTATGTGCTAGCGGCGCTGGCGGATGGGGAATCGAAGATCATTCGGCCGCTGCGGGCGGATGACACTGACAAGCTGCTCGATGCGCTGTGTACGCTCGGAGCTGAGGCCCGTTGGGACGGCGCCGATGTCTACATCAAGGGAGTCAACGGGCGATTCCCGCGCGGCGGCGAAGTCAATCTCGGCGACGGCGGCGCGCCGACGCGATTCATGATCGCTTGTGCGTGTCTGGCCGCCGAGCCGGTCGTCGTCGATGGATCAAAACGAATGCGCGAGCGCCCGATCGCTGAGGGCGTAGACATGCTGCGCAAACTCGGCGCGAAGATCGAGTATGTGGAGGAAGAGGGGCGACTGCCGGTGCGTGTCGAGCCGAGTGCGGAATTTACGGGTGGTGAGATTGAGATCGGGAGGACTGCGAGCAGTCAGTTCATCTCCGCACTAATGCTCGTGGCCTCAGTTCTACCTTGTGGGATAACAATCAAGTTCGCGGAACCGGTGACGAGTTCCGCCTACGTCATCCTCACACTTGACACGCTTCGAGACTGGTCTCTTCAGGAAAAGCGCAGGCAAAAACGATTCATATTCTCGCGACCACCGTCGCGCAAAGGTATGCCGGATAGCGTGGAGCTTCCACATCAGGACTTGAATGGTCGTCAATTCTTCGTGGACTGTGATGCAGGCAGTGCCGCCTATTGGTGCGCTGCGACCGTCCTCACGCCCCAGGCTGAGTACCTCGTTTACGGGATCGGCCATGCATTGTGGCAGCCTGATCTTGAGACGGTTCGCGAATTATGCCAGTTGGCCGATTTCTCGGATTTTGGTCGAGATGAGATTTTGTTGGGCGGTTTGGCCAAGTACAAGGGTATTGCGTGTGACTGCTCCACAATGCCTGATGGGGCGATGACTCTCGCCACAGTGTTGGCAATGGCAATTAGTCCGTCCACACTCACCGGCCTCCACACACTCCGCCACAAGGAAACCGATCGCATTGCGGCGCTGGCCAACGAGTTGCGCAAGATCGGCTGCACGATCGAAACCACGGACGACTCGATCACGATCGATCCCTCGACTCGCCACGATGATCCCGTCGTTATCGAGACGTACAACGATCACCGCATGGCGATGGCGTTCGGCGTCCTCGGCCTGGCCCGACCCGGCATCTCGATCTCCAACCCCGCCTGTGTGAGCAAAAGCTATCCGACGTTCTGGCGCGATTTCGCGAAACTCTATCAATGAAGCCAGCGAGCCGCGGCGTCCTCGCCCGCGGCTGATCCTCGCATTGCGATCATCAACCGGGCTCGAGGACGAGCCGGCTCGCTCCTGACGCGACCCCTCGCTGTACCAACCGCCTCGGACCGACAATACTATCACCCCATGAGCGCGTTCTGGTTCTTCGCCCGACAGATGCTCCGCCGCCGCGCAACCGTCGCGTGGGCGTTTGTCTTCGCCCTCATCTCCGCAGGCGGGCTCGGCGTGGGACTGCTCAGCTTGGGGCCACTGCTCAAATCGATCCTTCAGGGCGATTCGCTGGTCGACCAGGCCGTCGCACATAACCAACAGGACCATTGGCTGACAATTCCGGCCGGCTTTATCGCCAAGCTCCCCACCGACCAGTTTCAGGGCGTGCTGCTGATCATCGGCCTCATTGCGTTCCTCACGGTGTTCGGCGGGATCGCCAACTTCATGCACCAGTTCATCAGCCAAACGCTGGCGACGACAACGATCGCGCGCATCCGCCGGGACGTATTCCGCCATGTCGTCCACATGCCGTTGACCCGGGTCATTCAGCGCGGGCCGTCGGAGTTCATCGCGCGCATGATCCGCGACGCCGCTGAATTACAGCGCGGCTTGATCGCCTTGGTGAGTAAATCCGTGACGCATGTGCTCAAGGGGCTCGCTGCGTTTATTGCGGCATTGATCATCCATTGGCCATTGACGCTGGCGGCGACAATCGCAGCCCCACTGATGGCGATCGTGCTGCGAAAACTCGGAAAGCGCATCCGTCGTGGAACGCGCGGGGCGCTTGAAGCCCAGGAAGGCCTACTGCGCGTGGCGACGGAAACGCTGCACGGCTTGCGCGCGGTCAAGGCGAACACCGGCGAGCGACAAGTGGGAAATTGGTTTCATCGCATCAATAAGAAGGTCGTATCCGCGGAATTGCGCGTGCGCACCGCGCGGGCGCTGACCGCTCCGCTGTCTGAGACGCTCGCGGTGTTTGTCATTGGAGGGCTGGCGGTGGCGGCGGCCAAGCTCATCATCGAGGGCAGCTTGCCGATTGAAAAGTTCATTCTCGCGCTGGGCGCGCTTGCGGTGGCGGGCGCGTCGTTTCGACCACTCGCGGGATTGGTCAACGAAATGCATGCGGCCGCGGCGCCGGCTGAGCGCTTGGCGGATATCTTGGCCGAGCAGCGTGAAACCCAGCGCGCGATGAAGATGCCGAAACTGCCGGCTCATCGTCGATCCATCGAACTTGACGCCGTGACGATGATCTACCCCGGGGCGGATCGACCCGCCCTTGAGAACGTGTCGCTCACGATCGAGCACGGCCAGCGCGTAGCGATCGTCGGCCCCAATGGCTCGGGCAAGACGACGCTGGTGAGTTTGATTCCGCGGCTGCTGCAACCCAAGGCCGGTCGAGTGCTCATTGACGGAATCGATATCAATTCGGTGAACCTCAGAAGCCTTCGGCGACAGATCGGCGTGGTGACGCAGGAGACGGTCTTGTTTCGTGGGACGATCGCTGAGAACATCGCCTTCGGCGCGGGCTTGGTGCGTCGGGAGCAGATCGTTGATGCTGCTCGTCGCGCGCATGCTGAGGAGTTCATACTTGAGATCCCCGGCGGGTACGAAGCCAACATCGCCGAGCAAGGCGCGTCGCTTTCCGGCGGGCAGCGTCAGCGGTTGGCCATTGCCCGGGCAATCCTGCGCAATCCAACGATTCTCATACTTGATGAGGCGACCAGTCAAATTGACGCGGAGTCTGAGTCGCTAATCAACAAGGCGCTGGCGGAGTTCTGTCAGGGGCGAACGTCGCTGCTCATTGCCCATCGACTTTCCACGGTACTCAACGCCGATCGGATCATCGTGATGGAGTCGGGGCGCATCGTCGCTGAGGGCACGCACGATGAACTGCTGACGACGTGCGATCTGTATCAACGCCTCACGCAGACACAACTCATCGGCTCGACTTAGCCTCACGCAGGAGAAGACTCACCGCAGAGGCGCTGAGAACGCAGAGGGAAAGCAGGGGCAAAACAAAGGGTGGATCATGTGCCGGAAATATGCTAATCCTGCGGCGAAAACGACAGTAACTACTGTTTCCTCTTAACCATGTTCCTTCTCTGCGACCTCTGCGCCTCGGCGGTGAATCTTCTCATCCGCCCGTGCGTTGGATGAGGGCCATGGCGGCGACGATGACGGCGAGGACAGAGGCGGCGGCGCAGCCGGCCATGGCCAGCACCGTCCACCGCTGGGACCGCGCGACAAAATCACCAAGCCTCGTCTGTGCGTCTTCGCCGGATCGATCCAGCACGGAGAGCATGTCGATCGCCCCGCGAACATTGTCCGCGATCTCAACGAGACCTCGGTTGATGTTCTCCATGGCCTCGGCAATCTCGCGCACCGATCGCGTCGTAGCGTCGGTCTGCTGCTGAATCAGCCCGAGCACTTCGATCTGATGTTCTGACGATCCGCGGATCTGACCAAGCGCGGTATTGAGGCTGGCGTATTGCGACTTGGCGCTTTCCGATTGATCCGTAGCCAGTTCAACGAGCTGGGCGCTGTGGCGGTTGAGGTTCCCCAACGTCTCGAGCCCGCGGGGAACCTGCTCCTGAAGCTGGACAAGTTGCCGCATCTGATCGGATTGCGTCTCCACGCGCTCGGTGATCTCGCGCAGTTGGGAGGCGACGTCGTCGTTTGATCGGCGCGGCGCTGGTGATGGTTTGGCCTTGGGGGATTTCGGCTCAGCCGTCTGCGCCGCCCTCGCGGACTGAGCGGCATCAGGCGCGTCGACCGCCTCCGCGCTGGAGGCAAAGGCCCCAGCCTGACTCTGGGTGATGTCAACAACCACGGGCTGCTTCCTTCGTAGAAATAGGTTTTTCAGATCGGTCAGCAGTGACATGAGGTGGGCCCTTATTTTATCGCCACTGTCTCGCTGCCCGTAGGCCAATGTACGATCGACCACCCGCTCCGGTCAAGCGACGCGGCGCAGATGGACGCCAAAACCCATCCCAGCCGATCTGGCGGCATGTGAACGACCGATGGCGGCACTTGACGCCGGCGTAGGCAACCGAGTCCAATAGGCCGTTGGGGCAATGGGTCGGGGTCCTCGGCCGCCTGATCCGGGTTCCTGGCGCTACGATAGTCTCAGCTACTGATGAGGGTACATTTGATGCAAGACCAATCGACAAACCGTGGGAACTTGATGCTGCGAGCCCTGGCTGTGTGTGGGGTTCTTTTGGTGCTCGGCGTCGCAGGTCGATTATTGCCGCATGTTGAGAACTTCACACCAGTTGCAGCAATTGCCTTGTTCGCAGGCTTTCTCTTCCGGCGAAGACTTGTCGCCGCCGCAATCCCCTTGGTCATCATGTTCGTTTCCGATGCGTTCCTTGGAGCCACACCGCTGGGGGTGAAGATCACGGTGTATGTTGCGATCCTTTTTCCCTTGGTGTTTGCACCGCTTTTGAGGAAGCGCCTGAGCCCCATTCGGATCGGGGGCAGCGCTGTAATAGCAGCCCTATTCTTCTATGTCGTAACAACTTTCGCCGTATGGCTGGCGTTTTATCCCCAAACGCTGGGCGGTTTTCTGGAGTGTTACGGCTTGGGCCTGCCATTCCTTGCGAAGAAGTTGCTCGGTGATCTGCTGTGGTCCGGCGCGATTTTCGGAAGCTATGCGGTGATCATGCAGCTGCAATCGCACAAGGTAGGGTTGGTCACAGCAACGGTTTCGGTTCGCTCATAAGGCTCGTAGATCCGAGCGCCTTCGCCCAGAAAGGTTGACGCCCCGTGGGTAAATTCGGTTGGATTATCTTTCTCATCATCATCGCGGCGAACGCGATCGGTCCGATCCTAAAGAAGCGCGAAGAGCAGGCCCGAAAGAAGCGGCAGTCGGGAGCGGCGCCAGCGGCCGAAGCGAGGCCACGAAGCCCTGCCGCCCAACCGCACACGACAGGCCCCGGTTCCAGCCGGATGGAGCAGCTGATTGCCCGTCGCCAGGCTCAATTGGAGGAGCTTCGTCAACGGCGCGAGCAGCGTCGTTCGGCCGCCAGCCTACAGGCCCGTATCGGCCCCGCCTCGACGCCTACAACCATGCCAGGCCCAACCCCGTTCCGTGCCCCGGCTCCACAACCAACGAGGCGCGTGACTCGTCCGACCACCGCTCAGCCACCAGCTTCTTTGCCATCGGCCGCGAGACCGGCTCGTACTCAGCCACCCCAACGGCGCAGGGTCAGCGAAGGTCCCGCTGCGCAACCAGTTGAACGGAAACGACTTACGGGGCTGCACGCTGAGCCCGCTGCATCCGCGCGGCCCACAGCGGCTCCCAAGCCCTTCTTGTCCCTTGATGCGCGAACCATCACCCCGCAGCTTTTGCGCCGTCTGGTGGTGCTCAAGGAGATCTTCGACCCGCCGATTGCCCTCCGAAATCGCGACATTTGGGACAGAGCCGGATAAGAACGCCGTGTTTTCGCAGCAGATGGCGGCACGTTCGCCGCAGCGGTATACTGGCCGCTATGACCGATAAGACCAATATGGCGTTGCCCGGGCAACTGATCCAAGCGTGTGAACGCCGGCAACACCGCTTACGCCAGGCGATGACCGAGCACCCGATCGACGCGCTGCTCGTCTCCAACCCCAAAGACATCCATTACCTGACCGGCTTCGTTGGTCATGACAGCGTATTGATGGTGACCGACTCGGCGGCCGTCATCATGACCGATCCGCGGTACGACGAGTTCCTCGAGCCGTGGCGGGGGACACGCCTGGCTGAAGTCGTGATGGGGACGCGCCATCGCTTGGAAGACTCCGTCGCCGCACAATGCAAGTCACGAGGCGTATCCAAGCTGGGCATTGAGGCGGAGTGGCTGACGGTCTCGGCCCGCACAAAGGTCGCCGCCACCCTGACCCAGGGGCAGGTGGTGGACACGGTCGGCTTGGTCGGCCGGTTGCGCTGGGTCAAGGACGAACTGGAGCTTGCGGCCATCGAGCGGGCGGGGTCGATTCAGTGTGACGCCCTGAACGCAGCGCTGTCGAGATTCGAGTATGGAATGACGGAGCGCGAGCTGTGCGCCGTCCTTGAATACGAGATGAAGACCCGCGGCGCGAGCGGGCCGAGCTTCGACACGATGGTCTTGGCCGGTCCCAACAGCGCGATCATCCACGCCCTCACCGGTGAGACCCGGATCGACCAGGGCACGCTGTTGATCGATTGGGGCGCGGTGTTCGACGGCTATTGCTCAGACATGACCAGGACGTTCGCCATTGGCGAGTTCCCGGAGAAAGTGCGTGTGATCTACGACATTGTTGCTGAGGCGCAGCAGGCAGGGATCGACGCCTGTCGACCCGGTCGGACGTGTGCCGAGGTTGACGCCGCAGCCCGCTCGATTATCCACCGGGCAGGGTACGGCGAGTTCTTCGGCCATGGACTGGGGCACGGGCTCGGGCTGGACATCCACGAAGACCCGTATTTCAACGAGCTGGCCACGGACATCGTGCTCGAACCGGGCATGGTGATGACGGTCGAGCCGGGCATCTATCTGCCGGGCATCGGCGGGGTGCGCATCGAGGACGACGTGGTGATCACGCCCGACGGTTGCCGTGTACTGACAAACTTCCCCAAACACCCCCACGACATGGTGATTGAGCCGGCGACGGCGACGAGGGGAGCAACGCGATGATCGACATTCGCAAGCTCAAGGAGCTGGTGAAGCTGATGGTCGGCAACGACCTGACCGAGCTGGACCTTCGCGATTCCGAAGAGCAGGTGACACTTCGGCGTCACGGCGTGAATCAGCCCCCCCAGGTCATCGTCGGACCGGGCGCGCGGACCGCCGGGGCCGAGTCGGGTTCCGTGCAACCCGCCGCGGCCCCCACCGCTGCGGCTGGAGTTGAAGGCGCCGCCGTCACTGATGAGAACCTTCTCAAGATCGAAAGCCCAATGGTCGGGACGTTCTATACCGCCGCAAACCCCGAAGCGCCGCCCTTTGTCCGCGTTGGCGCTCAGGTTGAACCCGACACGGTCGTTTGTCTGATCGAGGCCATGAAGATCTTCAACGAGATCAAGGCGGAATGCACGGGCACCATCGAGAAGGTCCTGGTCGAATCTGCGGAATCGGTCGAGTTCGGCCAGGCGATGTTTCTGGTGAAACCGAATTGAGTCTGCTCATGCGTTCGACCGCTGCGAAGGAACTCACATGTCGAATCGCTTCTATCTCTTTGCCTTGATGCCATCGGCGAAACGGCACGTTGCTCCGGTCGCCACGGCGGGTCAAGCCCGCCGGCGAAACACAGCCCTCAAGGCCTTCCCGAATGCCAAATGCCTAGTGCCTAATGCCTTCTTCTCCCCCTCGATCCCTTGATGCCTCGATGCCTTCGTAACCCATGTTCTCTCGAATCCTGATCGCCAACCGAGGAGAGATCGCGCTGCGCATCATCCGCGCAGCTCGCGAGCTCGGCATCAAGACGGTTTGCGTGTATTCGCAGGCGGATGCCGACGGACCGTGGCTGGCCTTCGCGGACGAAGCGGTCTGCATCGGTCCCGCCCCGGCCACGGACTCGTACCTGCGGATCGACCGAATCATCTCCGCCGCGGAGATCGCCAACGTCGACGCCATTCACCCCGGCTACGGTTTTCTGGCCGAGAACGCCCACTTCGCCGAAGTCTGCCGTGACTGTCACATCGAGTTCATCGGCCCGAGCCCGGAAGCGATGGCGCTTTTGGGTGACAAGCTGTCGTGCAGAAAGATGGCGAAGGAGTCGAAGACGCCGATCTTTCCCGGCTCCACGAAACCGATCGAATCCGATGACGAAGCGATCAAGCTCGCTCATAAGATCGGGTATCCGGTGATCGTCAAAGCGACGGCGGGCGGGGGCGGACGAGGGATGCGCATCGTCCACGATGAAGAGGCGCTGACCCCAGCCGTCGCGGCCGCGGGGCAAGAAGCGCAGGCCGCCTTCGGAAATGGCGCCGTGTATATCGAGAAATTCCTCGAAGAAGCCCGGCACGTCGAGATCCAGGTCCTGGGCGACAAACACGGCAACGCCATTCACTTCTTCGATCGCGACTGCACGACCCAACGCCGTCATCAAAAGCTGATCGAGGAAGCCCCGGCCCCGAACATTGACCCGAAGAAGCGAGACGCGGTGGCCCGTGCCGCGGCCGACCTGATCCGCCGCGCACAGTATGCCGGCGCCGCCACCGTCGAGTTCCTCATGGACCGCCAGCAGAACTTCTACATGCTGGAGGTGAATACGCGAATACAGGTCGAGCATCCCGTCACGGAGATGATCACCGGCATCGATCTGGTCAAGGAAATGATTCGGATCGCCGCGGATGAGCCGTTGGCCTATAAGCAGCGCGACATCACGATCCACGGCCATGCCATCGAATGTCGTATCAATGCAGAGGACCCGGATCGCGGGTTCATTCCCCAACCTGGGTTGGTGACGGAATTCGCTGTCCCGGGCGGTCCGGGGGTACGGGTGGATAGCCATGTGCGCGCCGGCTATCGGATTCCTTCACACTACGACTCGATGATCGGAAAGCTCATCGTTCATGCGCCGACCCGCGAGGCGGCGATTGCGAAAATGCGCGGCGCACTGGACGAGTTCCGCGTCGGCCCGATCAAGACGACGATCCCGCTGCAGCGGCGTCTGATGGACGAGCGCGAGTTCATCGACGCCCAATACCATGTGGGCTACCTGGAGCGGCTGCTCAAAACCGGCACGCCGAGTGCCGGCGACACGGGTCCCGTCGCGTCCGCTGCGCCCAGCAACAAACCCTGATACGAAACACGAATCGACCTGCCAAGCGCACGCCGCGTCTTGAACTCAACGGGTGAAGGCGGATTCGGCGAGATCGATGGCTCGGCCCAAGCCGGCGGCCTTGTGTACGGTTTCGTCGAACTCGCGTTGCGGCACGGAATCGGCGACGATGCCGGCGCCGGCTTGAAGGTGCACGGTCCATTCCTTTCGCCCCTTCGTACCGGTGGGCCTTGAAGCCTCGCCGGTCGGAATCACCATCGTCCGTAAAGCGAGCGCGATATCCATATCGCCGTTGAACCCCACAGCGCCGATGCCGCCGGCGTAGGGCCCGCGGCGCGTCGGCTCGAGTTCGTCGATGATCTGCATGGCCCGAACCTTGGGCGCGCCGCTGACGGTGCCGACGGGCAGGGTCGCCCGCAGGCCGTCCCACGCG
>JADFNO010000200.1 GCA_022563315.1 Planctomycetota bacterium
GCGAGCAAGCAGCACCCTCAACGGGACCTTCTTTGTAGTAGTTCAATCAACCGGCCTGCGTCTCACGCAGGCCGGTTTTTATATTTCCCACCCGATCTCACCCCCTGTCCGAAGCGCTTCAGCGACGAGGGGGCAGCGGCGGCTGATTCGATCCGCGGTAAGGCGCGCTTCGCCTGGCACGGCTCCGGTGTGTGGTGTAAAACGTGAATCGGGCGGCGGCGCCGAAGGCATCCAGGGAGAGGCGATCTTCTACGTTCCCGCTCCCGGCAGCTTGGCCCTGCTTGGCCTGGCGGGACTGTTCGTACGCCGGCGCCGACGGCCCTGACCGCCCAACAGACCTCACTCACGGACTTCAACGACATCGCGGGGCCCCGTCCCGCGATGTCGGCGAATCCCGAGATTCGTGCTCGCAACCCGAGTCGCCTTAGGTCGAATTAGGTTGAAGTGTCGCTTTCCGGCCCAGAACCTTGCCCGGAATTGCTTCTTTACCCAACTTGACAGGCCCGCGCGGATCGGGTCGCTCGGCGGTGAGTCACGACCTCGGGCAAATCGAATTTTCTCAGCAAAACGACGGAAAGAACTCTTGACAGGAGTATCTGTGCGGTTGATACTGGCTGTGCTATCTGACCGTGTGGTGTCAGATTGCGAGAGAGAGCGTATCCGCCTTCGCGTGGCGGCTCGGAGCAGGTATGTCTCTTTACTCGCAGCAGCACTCGGATCGTCACCTCAGCGGCGGACGTGCAGCTGAGCGTTCGAGTCTTGGGAGTGCGCTGTCTTCGGAGCGCCGATGGTGGCGCGCGAACGCCCTTGGAGATTGAAATACGCGACGTGCGTCGCGGCGTTGATGTAAGGATCTAACATTTGGCTCTTTCAGTTTGCGTAGGACATCAGGCCCAGTGAAGAAAAACACCCGAACCGACTTGCGAAGGTGATTCGGCGCCCCGGGAAAGCCAACACTGTGCAGAGTGCCCGGCTGGACAAAGAAGGGTCGTCACTTAAAGGAGAATGGAAATATGAAAACGAAGATTGCATTTGTGATGGTGCCGGCCCTCGCTCTTGCCCTTGGGGCGAGCGCGCACGGCGGTCTCGTCTGGGGGGTTGAGAACTTCGCCATAGCCGATTGGGGTAACTCAAACGTGCTTGTCACGTTCGATTCCGACAATCCGAGTGACCTGACCTTCATCGGCGCTCCCGGTGTTGGGTTCGGCCTTCCTGACGATCTCTTCGGCGGCCTTGACTGGCACCCCAACGGCAACCTCTATGCCTACAGCCAGACCAACAACCTGCTGTACACCATAGACCCCGTGACTGGTTTAGCGGCGCTCGTGGGCGGTGGCGGCACGCAGGGCGAGACCGTAACCGGCATGACATACAGCCCCGACGGCAACATGTATCTCATCGCCAACGGCGGGTCGACCGGCACGGTCCTCTACACGGTCGATGTGAACACTGGTCTGGCTTCCAACCGTATGGAGCTGGGTGGACCCGCTTCCCTCCCCATCGACATTGCCGCGAACTCCGCGGGTCAACTCTTCGTCCATGACATCATCAATGACATCATGTTGGAGATCGTTGGGGGCAATCTCGTCCCTCTGCCCAACGGACACGGTTGGAACGCCAACTTCAGCCAGGGCATGTCCATCAACTGGTCGGTCGATGATCAATGGCTCGTGGCCACGATCAACGCGGGTGCCGGCAACGCCGACGAGCTGTGGCAGATCGATGCCGCCACCGGCCTCGGCACCTTCCTCGGCGAAACTGGTGCTCCCGGCCTCACCAATGAGTTCGGCGACATCGCCTTCACCATCATCCCGGCTCCCGGCAGCTTGGCCCTGCTCGGCCTCGCCGGCTTCTTCGGACGTCGACGTCGTCGTTCCTGAGCGAGCAAGCAGCACCCTCAACGGGACCTTCTTTGTAGTAGTTCAATCAACCGGCCTGCGTCTCACGCAGGCCGGTTTTTATATTTCCCACCCGATCTCACCCCCTGTCCGAAGCGCTTCAGCGACGGGGGGGCAGCGGCTGATTCGATCCGCGGTAAGGCGCGCTTCGCCTGGCACGGCTCCGGTGTGTGGTGTAAAACGTGAATCGGGCGGCACTGGCGCGCTTAGTTTTTGACATGGAGACCACGCCGGTGAACGACACGGCATCTAAGTCGAGCCGTCCACGCCGACCGCGGCGGGCCTGGTGGTGGTGGGCGGCGGCCGGCTGGGGACAACAGCGTTCTTTGCGATTGTCCGATGGGCTCCTCCGATCCCTGGGCTGCGGTCGAACCTGCGCTCCGTGGAGCCCCGGACGATCCGCGTGGCGGCCGATTTGCCAGCCCAGTGAGGTCCGCGTCCCTGCGGCGAGTGTCAGACATTGACTGAGGTCCTCGCCGCTGATGGGTACGCCACCAGGTTGCCGGGCTGGGTGGGAAGCATTCGCGAGAGGGTCCGCCGACCGGTGCCATTGTGGCCGTGGCAACCAAGGCAGAGCAGGCTCCAGAGTTCGGCGCCTTTCTTCAGATCGTCTTCGGTGGCCTCCGGGAACGGCGCGTCGTAATCTTCTCCGAGTGCCGCCCGCAACTTCTCACGCAGCAGCCGACGACGCTTCGTGTTATCGAGTGGTTCTGCGGGGACGCTGACGGCCAGACCCCAGACCCGAGGTCGCCACGCCCTCGGCGCCCTCTTTGGTGACACGGTTCTTTTCCCGTTGTCATCGCAACCGCCGGCGAGGAGTCCCCCTGCGGCGATGGTCAGCGCGCTGCTTGTTCTTCGGAGGCCACGATCGAGATCGCGGAGTCTAGTCTTGTTCATAGACTCGGATTTCGCATTGGGCACAGTTACCGCCCCAGCCGACGTTTCCCATTTGACCTTCGCCGGGGCTCCGCTGCCGAGCTTTCCGACCACGACAGGCCGAGCCCTGCCCCAAGACGGTGGCCTGGAGACCGTGTCGGGCCGCTTCGGTGCGGGTATCCCAGCTTGACAGCGAGGCCCGCGCGCTCAGGACGCGGCAACGCCGTGCTGATGCCTTGATCCCCTGATCCCTTCTTCCCAGTGCCCAGTGCCCAGTGCCTTCTTTTTCCCCCTCGATGTCGAAGATCCCGATTCCATCGGGGCCTTGATGCCGTTTTCAGAAGACTCACCACTGAGGCACAGAGGACACAGAGGTGACAAGAAGGAGTCAGGAGTTAGGGGCCAGGCGTTGGGAAACCCCAAGCCTCAAGCCTCAAGCCTCAAGCCTTCTTCATGGACACGCCCCCCAGTTGGCGAGGAGGGCGAGGAGATCGGAGACGCCGACGGCGTCGTTGCGATTGAAGTCGGCAGGACAGTCTTTGCACGGCCCCCAGACGCCCAGCAAGATGAGCAGATCCTTTACGCCGACGGCGCCGTCGCCGTCAAGGTCGGCATTGCACTCCGATACGGTCACGACCTGGTCCGCCGGCACGTCTGACAGTATGTCCACGATGCCACTGGGCCAGAGGATCACCACAGACGTCGCCGTAGTGGCTGTACCCAGGCCGAAGTGGGGGACGGGGTTGTCTTGCCCGTGTGCGCTGGTGGCGCCGAGGACCTGCCGCATCATCGTGTCGCCCCCGGCGGTGACCCGCACCAAGGCCACAGGTGCCCCCATTGCCACCGAACGGGAACAGTGTACCACAGGCGGGCTGAATCCAAGCGGCATTTGTGAGATATCAGCCCCGATTGACCTGCACAGGGAGGCCAAGGATGGCAATAGCCTCACTTCGCGTTGGAGCCGCCCGGAAAAGAAATGCTCCCGCACTGTGTCCAGCAGCCGGGAGCGTGGCCACAACCGAAGGAGGTTAGTCATGGCAACAACATTCTACAAGCGACACAGGCCAGGGCACAGGGCTTGGAGCAAGGTTCACGTTCCGGCGATACGGGAGGCGTCCAAGGATGTAGCGCCCGTGGCGAAATGCGCAGGATGCGAACTCAGCGTCATCTGACGGTCGCATCGCTCATTCAGCAGATGTGCCTTACCCCATCTGGATCATCGCCCGGATGTCCGCCTTGACCTCCGCCGTCAGTCTGGGCCACGCCTCAATGATCGTTTGGTTGGTAATCTGTTTGCAGTCGCGATACACCTAGCGTTGACCGGCATTCTCATTCTCCTGAACAGACCCGGACGACGCTTGGACCATCGGCTCGCCCTCGATCTGAAGCACGATAACCGTCGCAATCGGATCCGGTGCGTCCCTCGGAACGTGAACGATCCAGTCATCACCGCTGTGAGACCGATTGGCGGCGATGCTATTTGCCCACCCGAGAATGTGAGCGCTCGTGACCTGGTTCTTCAGCCCCGGCACGTGCAGCTTGCCATCGCTCGGCCAATCGAACACGTGCAAGTACAGCTTGCCCGGCTTGGTTGTGCAGCGACCCCACTGAAGATCTCCAAACACACTCGGTCCCGCGCCGTAGATGCTCTCGCGGTTGACGCGCATCCAGTCGCCGATCGCTTTTAGGCGCTCGACGCTCGGCGGCGGGATTTCACCCAGCGCGGTCGGGCCGACGTTGAGCAGGAAGTTCCCGCCCTTACTGACGATGTTGATGAGCATACGAATCAATTGTTCAGGCGATTTCCAGTTCTGATCGTCGATCTTGAACCCCCAGGTGTCGTTCATGGTCATGCAGGTTTCCCAGTCGTAACCGGGAATACCGGTGGCGGGGATTTCCTGCTCGGGCGTTCCGAAATCGCCGGCTGAAGTGCGCGAGTTGGACATGCCCTGGCGCCCTTTGCCGACGCGGTTGTTCACGATCACGCCGGGCTGAAGTTGTCGACACATCGCATAGAGCTCGCGGCCGAGATCTGCGTTCCATTCCTTGATCCATTCGCCGTCAAACCACAGCACGCCGATGTCACCGTAGTTCGTTAGCAGGTCCCGCACTTGACCGTTCAGATACGGCACATAGTCGTCGAATCGCTCGCCCTTAGCGTCCGGATGATGCCAATCCAGGATCGAGTGATACCAGCAGATCTTGATGCCCTCGCGGCGGCAGGCGTCGGATAGCTCCTTCATGATGTCGCGCCCAAACGGCGTGGCGTCGATGATGTCGTACTCACCCATTGCACTGTCGAACAGACCAAACCCGTCGTGGTGTTTGGAGGTGATGACGATGTACTTCATGCCCGCCGACTTGGCGATCTGCACCCATTGATCCGCGTCGAAGTTGACCGGGTTGAATTGCCCCGCCAGCCGCTCGTAGTCAGCCACGGGAATCCGGGCGTTGTGCATGAGCCACTCGCCGGTCCCGCCGATTTCCTTGCCGTTCCACCGTCCAGCTGGGATGGCGTACAACCCCCAATGAATGAACAAACCAAACTTCGCCTCGCGCCACCAGTCCAGGCGTGTGTCGCGCAGCAGGTCGCGCTCTTGCTCGGCGTTTGTGATTTTGCGTACAAAGATGTTGCGGAACCACAGCGGGTTGCCGTGCGCTTGCAATTCAATCGGGCCGGTGGCATAAACCGGCTTGTCGCGCTCCCAGTAGTTCTCCAACGGCGTGTCCGCCACGACCATGATGTCGTTGAGCCAGACGCTGACGCGCTCCCCGATCATCACGATGCGAAACGTGTTCCACTCGCCTGGCGGACGGTCGGCAACGAGCATGGGCTCCGAGGGATTCGTCTGGTTGTTATAGAGCCCGCCCGAGCCGATGGGGTTGTCCCAAATCTGGACTTGGGGTGAGCCGCGCAGGTAGACGCCGCTGTCCCCGCCGGGCGCGATCTTCCAATCGAGCCGAAGCTCAAAATCGCCAAACGGTCGATCCGTGACGATGCTCGATCCCTGACCATCGAAGTGCAGCACGTCGTTGGTGATCCGCCAATGCGCGCGCATGTGATCATCGGCTTGGCGCTGCGCGACGGTCAGCTCTTGCGCCGACATGCCGGCTCGCTTGGGCGGTCCGCCGATGTAACCGCGCCAACCGGCCAGGTCTCGGTCGTTGAACAGCGCCTCGAAACCATCGGGCGGCGGGTTGGGGT
>JADFNO010000042.1 GCA_022563315.1 Planctomycetota bacterium
AGGTCTCGGTCGTTGAACAGCGCCTCGAAACCATCGGGCGGCGGGTTGGGGTCCATCGGTCCTTGTCCGAACACGGGGTGGGGCAGAATGAATCCCGACGCGAGAACAAGCAAATACCCGTATCGAATCATGGCTCCGCCTTTCGAATGGTTTACGATTTGCGGCAGGTACTCCAGCCTAACGCGCCGGCTTGGGGACGGCGAGAGTCGACTCCGGTCCGATGGCGCCGCGCCGGTTCGTCTCTGATTCAATCGCGATCCAGATGCGCGAGCCGGGGAACCGGAGGGCCAGCCCCATGGCGCATTCGGGCCCGAGCACACTTGCCGCCGAGGCGAGCGCGTCGGCGGTCGCAGCGTCGGGGGCGACGACGGTCACGATGACACGATTCGTCAGGGCATTCCCGCTGCGGGGATCGATGATGTGCGAGTATCGCCGGCCGTCGATTAGCACGTACTGCTCGGTGTCGCCGGACGTCGCGATGGCGGCCTGCACGAGATCAATCGTCGGCGGTCCGTCGTGGAGACGAGGCGGAAGCGCGATAGACCATGCGGACTTGCCCCACGGCGGGTCGCCGACTCGAATGTCACCGCCAAGGTCGATAAGACAGCGCGTGATGCCGGCGTGCGCCAGTGTCACGAGCGCCTCGTCGGCGGCGAACCCTTTGCCGATGCCCCCAAAGTCCAGTTGCATCTTGAGCTGTCGCAGTTGGATCGTTTGATTATCGTCATTGAGGAAGATGTGCTGCGCTCCGACCGCCAGTTTGGCCGTGTCAATCTCCTCTTGAGTGGGGCGCGTCCCGGTTTGTCGAGCGCGTCGCCACAGCTGCACCAACGGACCGACGGTGATGTCAAAGGCCGCATCGCTGGCGTGGGAGATTTCCTTGGCCCGCAACACGATTCGGAACAGATCATCACCGACGTGGACCGGCGGACCGCCCGAGGTTGCGGACAGGCGCATCGCTTCGCTGTCCGCTCGATAGTCGCTCAGCACGGCGTCGAGCTGGGCCATGCGGTCGAACGCGGCGCGGGCCGCAGCGCGGGCCTGGGGCTCATCTTGGGCATAAAGGACGATTCGCCCTTCAACGCCCATGATGATCTCGCTATATTCGTAGCGAGTCAGGATCGGCCGCGAACCGGTGCAGCCGGACCAGGCTGCCGCGAACATGAGCAGCACTGCGATGTGCAGACAATTACGAAATGGCGGATTCATACCCATGCGTTCAATACGACCGGTCATAGCCACGATCATAACCGCTGCGTTGAGTTTGCTCATGGCGGGAGGGTGCGCTTCAAGTCGGCGGTCCACGGATGTCGTCTCTCGTCCCACGCGTCTGCATGTCCAGCCTGCACATCTTGAGCCATTTACGCAACTCGTAGACGGGACGGCTCTGTCGTTTTCAATGATCCCATTCAATACCCGTCCTGCGCTGATCGAACGCGGTGAGCGTCGTGCGACGTTCCGCCAACCGTTCTGGATCGCCAAGACCGAGATGACGTGGGATCTGTACGACATCTTCGTCTTTGGACTTGACCACCCCGAGGGGCCGGACGAATCAGATGTCGATGCGATCACGCGCCCCAGTAAACCGTATATCGCAATGGATCGCGGATTCGGCAAGTCGGGGTATCCAGTGATTTCCGTTTCGTATCACGGCGCGAAGATGTTCTGTGAATGGCTGTCCAAGAAGACCGGCCGAACGTACCGCTTGCCGACCGCGGCGGAATGGGTGCTCGCCTGCGGAGTTGGTGGGACCGACCTCGATCCTGTTGATGACTACGCGTGGTACAAGAGCAACGCCACATACACAACGCATCCGGTCGGGACGAAGAAGCCCGACGCCCTGGGGCTGCACGACATGTACGGAAACGCCTCGGAATGGTGTACCGGTGGGGACGACGAACCTGTTACGATGGGCGGGTCGTATCGAGATTCGGCACAGGAGATTGGCTGCACGATGCGCGTGGAGCCGTCGGACACGTGGAACGCCAGCGATCCGCAGATTCCCAAGAGCGTCTGGTGGTTGGCGGACGGCGGATTCGTCGGTTTCCGCATCGTGTGTATTCCGCAGGAAGATGAAGGAGCAAGCAATGAAGAAAGACAATGAAAACGACGCCGGACGGAACGGTGATATCACGCGCCGTGACTTCGTCAGGACGACCGCGGCCGTCGCCTCGGCGGGGGCGCTGATCGCGCCGACCTGGGCGTACGCAGGTGGCGACGACACGATTCGTCTGGGGTTCATCGGTTGCGGCGGGCGCGGAACCGGCGCAGCGGGCCAGGCGCTTAGCGCCGATCCCGGTGTTGAGTTGGTCGCCATGGGTGATGTCTTCGAAGATCGACTCTCATCGAGCTACGAACACTTGCAATCGAAGTTCGGCGATCGTGTGGACGTTCCGGCCGAGCGGCGTTTCATCGGCTTTGATGCATATCGCAAAGTGATCGAGAGCGATGTTGACGTGGTGATTCTGACCACGCCGCCGCATTTTCGACCGGCGCATCTCAAAGCCGCCATCGACGCTGGCAAGCACGTGTTCTGCGAGAAACCCATGGCGGTGGATGCAACCGGCGTACGGTCGGTGCTCGAATCGGCCGCCCAAGCGAGGCGCAAGGGCATCTCGCTCGTCTCTGGTTTCTGTTGGCGTTATAGCGCTCCGAATCGCGCATCATATGCCAAGATCCACGACGGCGCTATCGGCGATGTCGTAAGCATGCACACGACCTATCACACCAACACCCTCGGCAAGCAACCACGTCAGGATCATTGGTCGGATATGGAGTGGCAGCTTCGCAACTGGTGGCACTTCACCTGGCTCTCCGGCGATCACATCGTCGAGCAGGCCTGCCACAGCATTGACTGGATCAATTGGGCGATGAACGGCGTCATGCCGATCCGCGCGACAGCGCTGGGTGGTCGGCAGGTGCGTAAAGGCCCCGAGTCCGGCAACGTCTACGACCACTTTTCTGTGATTTATGAATATGAAAACGGCGCGCGTTGTTTCCATACTTGCCGCCAAATGCCCAATTGCTCGGGCGACAACACTTCGTACATCATGGGGACCAAAGGAACGTGCCTGATCAACCCCTGGTCGCCCAGTTGTGTTATAGATGGCGAATCTCCCTGGCGATACGAAGGTGACAGCCCCGACATGTATCAGGTCGAGCACAACGAGCTGTTCGCTTCGATTCGCAGCGGCCAACCCATGAACGACGGCATTTGGATGGCCAACTCCACGATGATGGCGATCATGGGGCGCATGGCCGCCTATACCGGGGAAACTATCACCTGGGAAAAGGCGTTGTACTCACCGGAAGATCTCACGCCTCCGGAGTATGCGTTCGGAAGTCTCGACGTCGGACCTGTTGCGATGCCAGGCGAAACGGAGTTCCTGCCTGGTGAGGCGCCAATGTTGATTGAATCAGGCGGTTGATCCATGTGTGATTCACTTTCCAGGCGTGAGTTTATGGAGTCAGCGGCGCTCAGCGCTGCGGCGATCAGCGCTCCCGTCGCCATGTCGAGCGCTTCGATGCAAAGGACCAGCGCAGCGCCGCGGGCCATCAAGAAGTCGCTGAAGTTCCCCATGGTGCACGTTGAGGGCACGATCCTTGAGAAGTTCAAGCTCCTGCGCGCGATCGGCTTCCACGGCGTCGAGCTGGACAGCCCCAGCAACCTTGATCGTGACGAAGTGCTGCGCGCCAAGGACGAGACTCGCCTGGCCATTCCGGGGGTCATCGACTCCAAACATTGGTCCAAGCCGTTCTCACATCCCGATCCCAACGTGCGAGCCGAGGGTCGTCGCGCACTAGAAATCGCACTGCACGATGCCAAGGCGTATGGCGCCACGACCGTTCTGCTCGTTCCCGCGGTCGTCAACAAAGAAGTGTCATACGACGACGCCTACGAACGATCACAAACTGAAATCCGCAAAGTGCTGCCGTTGGCGGAAGAGCTCGACGTCAAGATCGCCATCGAGAACGTCTGGAACAACTTCCTGCTCAGTCCGCTTGAAGCTGCACGCTACATTGATGACTTCGACCACCCGATGATCGGCTGGTACTTCGACGTCGGGAACATCGTCAACTACGGTTGGCCCGAGCATTGGATTCATGTGCTGGGGCGGCGCATTCTCAAGCTCGACATCAAAGAGTTTTCTCGGAAGAAGCGAGACGATGAGGGGCTTTGGAAGGGTTTTGACGTCAAGCTTCTTGAAGGCGATTGCGATTGGCCGGCGGTGATGAAGGCCCTGGATGAGATCGGTTACAGTGGATGGGCGTCCGCGGAAGTACCCGGCGGCGGCGAAGAACGGCTGCGCGAGATCGCCGAGCGCATGGATCGCATCCTCGTCAGTTAGCGAATCCACGCTCTTGTAGTTGAAAGAAGAGGAGATAATCGTGAACAAGGCACAAGCAACATCAAATGGTGCAGACTGTTCCCGCCGAGATTTCGTCAAAGCGACAGCGGTCGTGGCCGGCGGAGCGATTCCATTGGCCGCGGTTGCAACGTCAGCCTACGGCGCCGGGTCCGATCAACTCAGAGCCGGGCTGATCGGTTGCGGCAACCGCGGAACCGGGGCCGCCGTCAATATCCTCCAAGCGAGCGATCAAGTGCGCATTGTCGCATTGGCCGATGTCTTTCGCGATCGGCTCGATGGTTGTCGTCACTACTTGAGTTCCGACGATCACTCCAATCGGGATCGCGCGCAGATCGGCGATGATCGGTGCTACGTTGGTTTCGATGCGTATCAACAGCTCGTCAACAGCGATGTCGATCTTGTCCTCCTCGCCACGCCGCCGCATTTTCGGCCAATCCATTTCCAAGCGGCGATCAATGCGGGTAAACACGTTTTCATGGAGAAGCCCGTCGCCGTTGATCCAACCGGTATCCGATCGGTGATTGAATCCGCCAAGGAAGCAGACCGTCGCAATCTTTCCGTCGTCGCCGGCACCCAGCGCCGCCACGAGGCGTGCTACCTCGCCCTCATGGATCGCATCCGAGACGGGGCCATCGGCGAAGTTGTCGCGGCGCGGTGTTTTTGGAACATGGGTGGGCTGTGGGTCAAGAAGCACGATCCCAACTGGTCGGACATGGAATGGCAAATCCGCAACTGGCTCTACTTCACTTGGCTTTCCGGCGATCACATCGTCGAGCAGCACGTCCACAACCTCGATGTCTGCAACTGGGCGATCGGTTCGCATCCCATCAGCGCAATGGGCATGGGCGGTCGGGAGGTGCGCACCGCGCCCAAGTACGGCCACGTCTTCGATCATTTCGCGATCGAGTACGAATATCCAAACGGCGTCGTCATGCACAGCTATTGCCGGCAGATCGACGGCTGTACGGTACGAGTTGCCGAAGCCATTCATGGTTCTACCGCGAGGACGTGGTCCGAGTCGGGCAGAGCGGAAATCCTCGGCCAGCGCCCGTGGCGGTTCGACGCCACCAACCCCAATCCCTATGTGGTTGAACACAAGGACCTCATCGGGAGCATCACCAATGACGGCCCGCACCTCAACGAGGCGAAGCGTGTCGCCGAATCAACCCTCACCGCCATCATGGGCCGCATGTCCGCCTATACCGGACAGGAAATCACGTGGGACAAGGCGTTGAACTCCCAGCTCGATCTGTCGCCGCCGGCCTACGAGTTCAGTTCACTGCCCACGCCGGAAGTCGCCGTCCCCGGCAAAACACCGTTCATCTGAGCCGCTTGCGGCTTCGCGCTACCCTTCGAGGAGTTGAACCATGAAGCGACGAGAGTTCATAGTCACCGCAGGCGCCGGCGCCGCGACAATCGCCACAGGTACAACGACCGTCGCTTCCGCTAAACAATCGGGCGCGTTCAAGCTCAAATACGCCCCGCACTTCGGCATGTTCAAGAATCTCGGCGGTGATGACGCGATCGATCAATTGAAGTTCGCTGCGGACGAAGGATTCACCGCCTGGGAAGATAACGGCATGGCCGGTCGCTCCGCTGCCGAACAACAGCGCATCGCCAAAGCGATGGACGAGCTCGGTATGAAAATGGGGGTTTTCGTCGCTCATGCCGAGTGGCGCGAGCCGATCTACGCGCGCGGTGGGGCCGAAACCAGAAAATACCTTCAGGATCAGATGCGACGAGCGATCGAAGTCGCCAAGCGCGTCAACGCCACATGGTGCACGATCGTGCCCGGCCCCTATGACAAACGCCTCGAATGGAACTACCAGACCGCCAATGTCATCGACTGCTTCAAGGCCATGGCCGAAATCTGCGAGCCCGCCGGCCTCATCATGGTCCTCGAGCCGCTCAACCCATATCGCGATCACCCCGGCATGTTCCTGACCAAGATTCCGCAGGCGTATCAGATATGCAAGGCCGTCAATAGTCCTTCGTGCAAAATCCTCGATGACCTGTACCACCAACAGGTCACCGAAGGCAATCTGATTCCCAATATCGACCACGCCTACGACGAAATCGCCTACTTCCAGGTCGGCGACAACCCGGGTCGAAACGAACCTGGCACCGGCGAGATCAACTACCGCAACGTCTTTGGGCACATCCACGAAAAAGGCTTCACGGGGGTCGTGGGCATGGAGCACGGCAACAGCCGACCCGGAAAAGACGGCGAGCGCGCCGTTATCAACGCGTACCGCCACGCCGATTCGTTTTGAGAGGAAGGCATGAGGGGTCAAGTGTAGCCCCGCCGGCCACGGCGTGGTGATCGTCAACGGACGTTCGTCGGCGCGACCAGCGCCGCGTGGCCGCGGCGGCTAAACGGAGGCATTCAAGCCTTCAGTATATTCGCTTTGCGGTATTGTTTGCCGAGCACCTGCGCTGCGGGGGCTTTCATCCAATCCTCGAGCACGGCGGTATAGACTTCGCGGAAATCGACGTTGAACTTCAGATCGCCTTTGTCGAGATCGCTCAGCGACGGATGATCGCCGAGCAGGCCCGGGCGGACCATGTCGCCGATGAAGTACATCGGGGCGGCGGTACCGTGATCGGTCCCGCCGGAGGCATTCTGCTGCACCCGCCGGCCGAACTCGGAGAACGCCATCGTGAGCACACGTCCGCTGTCACCCTGGGCCTTGAGGTTCTTGTAGAAGGCGTTGACAGCCTGGCCGAACTGGGTCATGAGGTTGGCGTGCTGGCGGACCTGCCCGGCGTGGGTGTCGAAGCCGCCCATTGAGACGTAGTAGACGCGGGTGTTCATACCGTCGCGGATCATCGAGCTGACGATCCGTAGTTGCTGGGCGAGTCGACTGCCGGGATAGCCGACCAGCGGCGTTCTGGCCACGGCCGCGCGGATACGCTCGGAGGAAACCTGCGCGTCGAGCGCGGTGCGCATGAGGAAGCCGAGCTGGCTGTCCGGATCGACGTCCGCCAGCACGCCGCCGCGGTTGATGTCAGCGTAGGGTTTGTCGAGGCTTGCTTGGACATCCTCGCCGAGCCAGCGGAACAGTTCCTCGGTCTCGAAGGTGACGGGCTTTTGGATTCTGCCTTGCATGGCCAGCGGGGCGTTGCGGCCGATGGCCACCGCGCCTTCCGGCACGGGCGTGCCGTTACAGGTGCAGTCGAAGTATTTGCCGATCCAGCCGTACCCTTTGGCGCTGTGGTCGCCGGTGTGCCAGATGTCCATGGAGGTAAAGTGCGAACGGTTGGGATTGGGATATCCGACGCCCTGGACGATGCTCGCCACGCCCTCGTCGTAAAGGTCTTTGAAACCGGCGAGATTCGGATGGAGCCCGATGCCGTTGGAATCGTCGAGCTTCAGCGCGCCGGGTTGTTGGGCCTGACCACGATCAGGCGCGGGAATAGCGATGGCCGGCCGTGCCCTGTAGTAGTCGTCACTTCCATAAGGTACGACCGTATTGAGCCCATCGTTGCCGCCTCCCAATTGCACGACAACGAGGATGCGATCCTCAGGTACGCCCGGCTGGCTCGTCAACATCGACCCCAACGGGCGCATCATTCCCAGGGCCGAGCGTTGGATGAACAGCGGGGCGGTCGTGGCCATCGAGGCGAGCGTCAGGCCCTGCTGAAGGAAGAGGCGTCGCGAGTAAGTATTGTAATCGTGATCGTTCATAGCACGGGTCCAAGAGGAAGGAGTCAGGAGTTAGGGGTCGGTTGGCGAAGGCTGAGAGCTGATAGCTGACCGCTGACCGCTCTCTTCTAACACAATTGATACTCCGGCATGGCGGTGATGAGGGCGAGTAGTTCGATAAGGATTTTTTCGTTGAGTCGACCGCCGCGCGATTGAACGTGACTATTCAGCGCGGCGATGCGGCGTTCGTGCGGCTTGCGTCCGAGGTTGAACCACACGAGGTATTTCACAGCCTCTGAGGCGTCGATATCGCCCAGCGGCTTGTCAAAGTGGTCGAGCAGCGGTGCCGCGTCGTACTGCGATTGGTCGATCTGCCAAGGATAAACCCCGGGTCGCTGTCCGGTGAGGAGGTAGACCAATATGTTTTGGCGGACGAACATGGTCGCGGTGTTGATCCAGGTGCGTCCGCCTTCCCAGCCCTTGACGGAGGGTGGGAACAAGATGTTCTGGCCCATCAGGTCGGTCGCGCTGAGCAAAGCGCGCAGGCTGCGCGGCGGTGTCCGCAACGACCGGATCGCTTGCACGACCAATTGAACCGGGCTTTTGATCTGGGAGCAGACGTTGTCCGGCTCGTAAAAGTGTCGTGACTCAAAGATCGTCCGTAGAATTGGCTTCAGGTCAAAGTCTTTGCTGCGGAAGAGCTTCGCCAGCTCCAGGACAAATTCCTGTCCCGCCTGGGTGGGTTCACCGGGCATGTCATTGACGAAGAACCGATAGATTTTCCAGCAGATGAACTCGCTGCACACGTCGCGCGAGAGAATGATGTCAACGAAGTCGTCGCCGTCCCAGTTTCCGGTTTTTCCCAGGATTTGCTTGACGCTATCGTCGTGTAGGCGTTGATACTGCCGTGAGCCGTGGCGGATGAATTCGTCGTCGTTATAGGTATACCCGGTCAGGGCCCGCGCGCCTTGCTTGATGTCGGTCTCGGTGTAGTCGTTGCCTTCACCGAGTGTGAACAGCTCCATGAGTTCGCGGGCCAGGTTCTCGTTGGGCGACTGCTTACGGTTTTGGTTGTTATCGAGATAGCGGATCATCGCCGGGTCGCGAATGATCGCATGTGTCAGGCGGCGGAAGTTGCCGAGGGCGTGGTTTCGAAACAGCTGGTTCTGTTGGAACATGTGATAGCTGTCTTCGATGGTGCGATAGCCGGTGGCGAAGTGTCCGTGCCAGAAGAGGGTCATCTTTTCTTGCAGCGGCCGGGGTGTTTCGATCATCCGCTTCAGCCACCAGCGTTGAAGTTCAGCGATCTGTCGGCGATCGGCGCCCTGGCGGCGCTGGCGCTCACGTCGATACCGTTCGAGCGTGGCCTCGTCGCCGTTTTCACGTGCGACGCGAAACTCCAGCCGCTGTTGGCGCGTGGGCGGACGCATGATATCAGCGTCGAACCGGTCGGCCTCAATCGGCTCCGTCTCAACTTCGTCGGCGTCGATGATGTAGTTGACGGCCGATTTGAGACCCATGTTGGCCAGCGCTCGCACTTGGCTTGGTGTGCCGCCGAACCCCGCTCGATTCAGCAGGTGCTGGGCTCGCCAGTAATCAAACTCGCCCTTGTTTAGTGGCCGCAGAATCCTTGCCGCCATGGCTCGCTCCAGACCCCACTGGTTGTCACCGACGACCAATCATACCCAGGCTTTTCGGCACGCGAGCGGTCACCTACCCAGCCGACAATCCCTCGGTCGCCGGTTGGCGCGCGTCTTCGCTTTGTTGTACGCATCCAAAGGGCGACGCATCCCCATCGGCTAGTGCTGATGGTCCAAATCGCGGCGCAGTCGCCGCTTGAGGCGTAGAGCGTTGCCGATGACCGTGACGTCGCTGGCACCCATGGCTGCCGCCGCGATGAGCGGGCCGAAGGGGCCGAACAGGCCGAAGGCAGCGGCTGGGATCGCAGCGGTGTTGTACAGGAACGCGAAGAAGAGGTTCTGCTTGATGGTGGCGAGAGTTCGGCGGGCCAGACTGATGGTTTCGGGCACCGCCATGACGTGCTCGCCGGGGATCACGACGTCAGCCGACTCGATCGCGATGGTCGTGCCGGAGGCAAGGGCGATGCCGAGGTCGGCTCCCGCCAAGGCCGCGGCGTCGTTGATACCGTCGCCGATCATGACCGAACCGGGGGGGAGGTTGGCGATGAGTTCGGCCTTGGTCTGGGGTGTCGCCTCGGCCTCGATTTCCTGCGGTTCGAATCCCAACTCACGGCCGATCGACTCGGCGACGGCGCGGCGATCGCCGGACAACATCCGCACGGACAACCCCATCGCTCGCAGCCGGTCCACGGCTTGACGGGCGTCGGGGCGAATCTCGTCCGTTACCAGCAGCGTGCCGATGCGCTTCTCATCAACAATGACTTGGCAGGTGGTCAGGTCGTCGCGGAGGATTTCGACACGACGTCCGTCGACGATACCGCGCACACCCCGGCCGGGAAGCGCCTCGAAGTCGGTGACGTCCGAAAGGGCGAGACCTCGGTCCTGAGCGGTGCGCACGATTGCGCGGGCGATGGGGTGTTCGCTGGGGGCTTCGACCGCAGCGGCGAGTCGCAACAACTCGTCCTCAGTGAAGGATCGATCTTCGACTTCAATGTGCCGGGTGGTCGGTCGACCGGTCGTAAGGGTGCCGGTCTTATCGAAAATGACCAGCTTCGATCGCGCGGCCCGCTCGATCGTTTCGGCTGATTTGATAAGAATGCCATGACGAGAGGCGGCGCCGGTGCCGACCATGACCGCCATCGGCGTGGCCAAACCCAGCGCACAGGGGCAGGAGATGATCAGCACGGTGACGGCTGCGATGATGCCTTTTGCAAAAGAAGAGGTGTCGCTGGAGATAAGAGCGAGCAGCCCCCAGCCGGCGACCGTCGCGACGGCGATCAAAAGGACCACCGGGACAAAGACTGCGCAGACACGATCAGCCAGTCGCTGGATCCCGGCCTTGCTCGACTGGGCGCGCTGCACGAGCTCGGCAATTCGCGCGATCGTCGTATGATGCCCGTCCACCGTCGCCTCGACGATCAGCCGCCCCGTGGTGTTGACCGAGCCGGCGACGACCGGGTCACCCGGGGATCTCGTGACAGGCATCGACTCTCCCGTGACGACGGATTCGTCGACATCGGACGAACCGTCAACGACGAGGCCGTCGACGGGGACGCGTGATCCGGGGCGAATGAGCATGCGATCGCCGGGCTGCACATCGGCACTTGCGATTTCGCGCGTTTGCCCGTGCTCGTCGATAAGCTCAGCCTGCTCCGGCTGAAGCTCTAGCAATTCTCGTACGGCTGATCCAGCCTTGGCCGAGGCGTGCGCTTCCAGCCAATGGCCCAGGCTGATGATTCCCAGCAACGCCGCCGCTTCGGTGAAGTACAGCGGCTGCTCGATCGACGAGCCTGCAAGCTGCATGATGAACACCACGACCGAAAACACATAGGCGGTCGTCGCGCCGATGGCGATGAGCGTGTCCATGTTGGTGGTTCGGCGAAGCGCAGCGGCAATAGCCGAGCGGTAAAAACCAGCACCGGCGGTTGCTAGAACGACGGTTGCTCCGGCCAGCAGTACCCACGGCACCCAGCCATCCCAGCTGTCGGGGGCGAACCAATGAAGCAAACCCATCGGCGCCCACAGCCCCAATCCGACGATCGCTCGGAATCGCCACAGGGACTCCTGTCGGCGTTGGCGCAGCTCGATCTCGCTGCGAAGTTCTGCGGGTGCGGCCGGGGCGGTGATCGGCACGGCGTCGTAGCCGCGGTCGCGGACGGCCTGGACGAGGCGCTGGGGCTCAAGGGACTGACCGAGCACCGTGGCCATGCCGGCGGTCACGCTCACGCTGGCCGATCGGACCTGAGGATCGGCCTCGATCGCTCGCTGGACGGTCGCGGCACAACTGGCACAATGCATCCCCGTAACTTTGAGCTGCACTTCCTGCACCGGCGGCTCCTGAGCGGGTGTTTCAATGGCAGCAGTAGGCATCGGGCAATCCTAGGCCGTCGAATCCGTACAACGAGGCGCGGGCGACGCGATGGGTTTTACATCCGTACTTGCCTGGCGGCCTCCAGCAGACGATACTTATGCAGTCAATCCTATGAGAGCTGAGCGATCCTCAACCCGACCGGCCTCCTTGGCCGCCACCGCGACCACGCTGTTGGCACTGCTGGCCATGACCTCGATGGCTTCGGCCGCCGCGACGCCGCGCGCCGCGGATATTCAGAGCCGGTCCACGGTGAGTGAGTCGCACATGGTGCGGGCGATGGCGGCCGTGGTGGCCGCAGCGGCACGAGACCTTTTGGTCGGCGACCAGCACACCACGCCGATTGTCGCCGGGCCGCTCTTGTCCCTCTTTGAGTTTGACCAATCGACTTCCCCGGTCCGTCGAGCCCGCGATGTCGCCGTGTTCGTCCTGTCCGTGACGCTTGGCGAGCGCCTGCTCGATCTGCCCCCACCTCGTTGCTGAATCGCCGTTTGGTGTTGCCTGCGCTGCGGGTTCCATACCCTTGTGCCTCGCGGGCAGGCTCAGTTCGAGTTCAGCAACTTCAGTTCGACAATACATTTGAGGTGAATCATGGGTGTTCCTGTTGTTGGAACCGTGATGCGCAAGGTCTTCGGGACGCGCAACGAGCGCATGGTCAAGCGGTATCTACGGGTCGTCGATCAGGTGTCGGCTCAAGAGCAGGACATCCGCCCGCTGAGCGATCCGGAACTCCGCGGCATGGTGGACACATTCCGCCAGCGTCTGGACGCCGGCGAGAAGCCGAACGACATTCTGCCTGAGGTCTTCGCGATCGCCCGAGAAGCGATGGACCGCAACGTCGGCATACGAAACATCTTCAACCCGAAACATAATTTCGACGCAGCGCAACTTCCCGATCACGCGCGGAAGCTCTACGACGAGGTCAAGGCGCAGATCGAGGCAACCGAACCGGCGGAGCCGACCGGCGATTTTCTCGGTTCCAGCGAGCCGGTGCCGGCCTGGCTGTTCGTCGACATTCCGCCCGAGCTCTATCAAGCGATCCGAGAGTTGTATCCCCAGTCGAAGCCGCCGTACCGCGCTCGGCCCTTTGATGTGCAGATCATCGGCGCCATGGTTCTGTATGAAGGTCGAATCGCGGAGATGAAGACCGGCGAGGGGAAAACGATTGTTGCCCCGCTTGCGTGTTACCTGGCCATCCTGGAAGGGAAGCAGGTTCATGTCGTTACCGTCAACGACTATCTCGTCCAACGCGATCGTGACTGGACCTTCCCATTTTTCCGGGCGCTGGGAGTGACCGTGGGGACCATCCATCCGCGCCATATGCAGGCCGACGAGCAAAAGCTGACCGCCTACCAATGCCAGGTGGTCTACGGTACGACGAGCGAGTTCGGATTCGATTATTTGCGCGACAACATGAAGCTCAGCACGCGAGAGCAGGTGCAGAAGCATCGCGACTTTGCCGTCGTCGATGAAGTGGATTCGACGCTCATTGATGAGGCACGGACGCCGCTGATCATTTCGGGGCTCGCGCACGACTATGCGCCGCGCTATGACATGGCCGACAAGCTCGCCTGCGATCTGTTGGGGAAGCAGAAGGAATGGAATGCGGCTGATCAGAAAGTGCATTCGTGTTTGGTCGAGCGATCGGGTTTGGAAGGCGATATTCGAAACGCCCGCGACAAATCGAAGATCGCATCGCTCAAAGAACGGCTGGAGTCCGCCAACCGGCGGCTGCCGGAGCTCGAAGCGGCCCGCGACGAGCACACGCAGTTCTACGAGCTCGAGCTCGATAAGAAGAAGGCGACGATCACGCATGATGGGATCACCGAAGCCCAGCGCGTCGCCGGCGTCGGATCGTTCTACGTTGGTGAAAACATCGATATTCCCCACTTGCTGGAGCAGGCCATTCGCGCCCATACTGTCTATCAACGTGATCGCGACTATGTCGTCGCCCCGGACGAAAAGGGCGAACTGACGATCGTCATCGTCGATCAGAACACCGGACGGAAGATGATCGGCCGGCAGTGGTCCGACGGGCTGCACCAGGCGATCGAGGCCAAGGAGAGCGTTCCCATCAAGCAGGAAACGCAGACCATGGCCACGATCACGATCCAGAATTTCTTCAAGCTCTACGATCGGTTGGCGGGAATGACCGGCACCGCCGACACCGAGGCGACCGAATTTCACGAGATTTACAAGCTGGATGTGATCGTGATTCCCACCAACGTGCCGGTGATCCGAGTGGATTACAATGATGTCGTCTTTCTTGCCACCAAAGACAAGTGGGAGGCAATCGTGGACGAGATCAAGACCTTTCACGATGTGGGCCGGCCTATCCTCGTGGGTACGACCAGCGTCGAAAACTCAGAGATGCTCAGCGAGATGTTGACGCGCAAGCACAACATCAAGCATGAGGTCCTCAACGCCAAGCAACACGAGCGGGAGGCGGAGATCATCGCCGGCGCCGGGGAGCTTGGTGCGGTCATGATTGCGACGAACATGGCGGGACGAGGCACGGACATTGTTCTAGGCAAGTTTGCGCCGGAGCAATTGATCGATCATTGGAAGCGACGCAGCATCTGCCCGAAGGACGTCAACGCCGACATGCCGCAGGACGAGATCGTCGCGGCCGTGTATCGACAGTTGGCGACCAAGGAACTGGGCCTGACCAAGATCGATGTCAGGGAAATGTCGGATGACGAGATCAGAATGGCGCTGCTTCGCAAATGGGCGGTCGACCTGTGTTGGTTGAGCGAATCGAAGGTCGCGTCGATGACCGAGGCACAGTTGTTGGCCCGGCTCGACGAATCCGGCGGCAGCCTGTTGCATCGGCTCCGCCTGTTCAAGGACATCGAGAACGTCGGCGGCCTGCACGTGATCGCGACCGAGCGGCACGAGTCGCGCCGCATCGACAATCAACTCCGTGGGCGATGCGGCCGGCAGGGCGACAAGGGCTCCAGCCGCTTCTTCCTCAGTCTCGAAGATGATTTGATGAAGATGTTCGCGGGCAAGACGACGCTCACCGTGCTCTCCAAGCTGGGTATGAAGGAGGGGGATGCGATCGAGCACCCGATGCTGACCAAATCCGTCGGCCGCGCGCAAAGGAAAGTCGAAGAGCGCAACTTCCTTATCCGAAAGAACATTCTCGAATATGACGAGCCGATGGACGTGCAGCGAGGTTTCTTCTACGGCCTGCGGCAGGATATCCTGGAGGGTCGCGCCGTCAAGGACCTCATTTTCCAGTTCATCGACGATTCAGTGGAGGACGCGGTTTACACGTTCCTCGATCGGAATTACGTCCCTAATTGCATCGCCGAGTGGGTGCATGAGAAGCTGAACGTGGCCATCGATGCCGATCGATTCCGCGGCAAGGATCGTGAGGATCTGCACCTGCTGATCCGCCGGGATGCCACAGAGGAGGCCGGCAACATCATTCGCGTGACCATCGGCGAATACATGTCCCCGGATATGGATCCGGAGGGATGGGACCTCAAGGGCCTGGCGGATTGGGGCAACGCGAACTTCGAGGCGGGATTGAAGCCCTCGCAGCTGCGCGAGATGTCGGTTGATGACGTTATCAAGCAGTTGGATGAAGCGGCGGCGAAGCGGATCGCCGAGGCCGACTTGGCGCCGCTGGATCAGTACCTTGTGCCGAACTACGCTGAGAAGGAACTTGCGAAATGGGCTGCGAACAAGTTCGCCAGCGAGGTCAAGGCCGAGGCGTTCGTCGGCCTGGAAGATCCCACCGATGCGGTCGATAAGTTGATGGCCGACGCTCGCGCCGCCTACGAGCGCCGAGAACTAACCTACCCGATCGACTTTGCCCTGGAAATGACCTCGGTCGGGATGCAGCATGACCCACAGCATGCCATCGAACAGTTCTGCGTGTGGGTCAGATCGAAATACGAACTGCAATGGGATCCCCAGTCGCTTCCTTCGACGGATCCCATCCAGTTGCGCCAGTTGCTGATAGCCGAGGCGGAGAAATGGGATGAATCTCGAATTGCCGAGCGAGCTGATCGTGCGCTGGTTGCGGGCACTAGCCCGGAGAAGCTCGATGAGTGGTTTGCGACGAACTGCAACACCCACCTTACGGATGAGGAGCGGAAGCGTGCAGTTGACGATCCCAAGACCGTGGCTGAAGAAAAGATCACCTCGGTGCTCAGGGCGGAGCTGACGCAGTTTGAGCGCTGGGTGCTGCTTCAGATTGTCGATCAGGCGTGGAAGGACCACCTGTACGCTATGGATCAGGTCAAGGAGGCGATCGGATTCCGTTCGTTCAGTCAGCGCGATCCACGGATCGAGTTCAAGCGCGAGGCGGGTCAACTGTTCGAGAACATGCAAAAGTCGATCCGCGAGAAGGTGACGGATTTGATCTTCAAGGCGAAGCTGTCGCCGGCGCCTCCGCCGGGAGCGCAAGGGGCGCCGCAGGGCGTTGGGGTTCGGCCCGGGCCCGGCGGTCCAGTTCGTCGCCCCGCGCAGCCTGCGATCGCGGCGGCTGCGGCCGCGGCGACGGCGGCGGGAACCCTCGCCCAGCGCCGCGATCTGGAAACGGCGGGTCGGGCGGGGATGCCCGGCGGCGCCGCCCGCAAGCGCCAGCCGGTGCGCCGCAACCCCACGGTTGTCGGCCGGAACGAGCCGTGCCCCTGCGGCTCCGGAAAAAAGTACAAGCGCTGCTGCGGAAAACGGACGTGAATAAGAAGGCATCAAGGCATCGAGGAAACAGGGCATGAGGCAATAAGGGGGAAAGCGCCGTTTAGCCGCGAGCCGCAGGCGAGCGTTTCGGGGGAAGACATCGAGGTATCAAGAGCGTTTCGCGCCAATCGGGACGAACTGCGCGACGAGCTTCCATGCGAAGAGTGCGGCAAGGGCAACCGCGGCCAGCCAGGCGCGATCGTGTAGAAAGCCAAATTCGTACAGGGGCAAGGCGGCGGCTACGACAACAAGATAGATCGTCACGTTCGCTCGCGTCGGCGTCATTGTCTTGCCGGGCCCGATGAAGAGCAGCACATACGCGGGGAACACCAAGCCGAAGAAGACGAGTAGTCGCAGGTACATCTCCTGGCCGACCACGGAGTTCCGATCCAAGAGGTGAATGGAAGACGAAAGCGCTGCGACGAGCAGGCCCACGAGCACAATTCCCGTGATGATCGATCGGGGGCGTTTGGGTGCCGTCGTGCGGATTTCGCGCAGGTGGGCGGCGACCGTGAACACGGATTGTGTGATGATGTGGCCGGCAACCAACGGCATCAGCGCCGTCTGGAACGCATATGCACACGTGTAGACGAGGATCATCGCAAACGTCAGCCCGAAGATGGTGAACACGTGGCGACTTGGCGCTTCGCCCCGAGCGCGATGGAACGTGAGATCCAGATAGGGACACAGGCCGAAGCCGAAGGCGAAGATCGGCGCCAGCCAAACGAGTTGTCCAAGCGAGGTTTGTCCGGACCACGTGATGTCGCTGAGAGAGCCAACGCCCAACTGCGCAAATCCCGCGAGCGAGAACGCGAAGGTCAGCATGGCCAGGGCCGGCCAGAGCCTTGTCGGCAGACGACTGAGGCCAATCGCCGCGGCCATCACGGCAACCGCGAGAACGAGTCCGAAGTGGTCGCCCAGTGCTTGGGGTACATTGTTCGGAACCGTCCAGACGAACGCCGCGGCTGCGAACGGAAGAAAGAACATGTGGTACACGACGACGACGAACGAGAACGACCGCATTGCCGTGCCGTGCCGCTGCACAAGTTGTTGACTTGTGGCTCGCTTGAGCACGTAGCCGAACGCGGTGCAGCCAACCACGTTGGGAATCGCGAAGGCGAGAAACCCCCACCAGCCGAACTGTCGCAGCAATATGATCGGCAGGTACATGCCGATGCACCAGGTCCAACTGCACGCGCAGAACAGACCCCAACTGAGCGTTGACAGGGCCTGGCGAGGGTTCACTTTTTCTTGTGGCGCGCGGCACGCGCTTGCAGCAACGATTTGGGCGTGCAATGGAAGGTAATCAGGCACCGTCCGACCCGCGCTTCCTTGCCACGCTTCTTCAGTTGCTGGCGAATCTCGAGCTCCAAGTCGATATTGAACTCGCCGCCGGCCGCGAGCTGCTCTTGAAGGTCTTCGGTCTGGCCGATCTCATAGACGGCTGGGCCCCGGCACGGTCGGAGGAACTGATAGCGCATCTCCTTGCAGACGACGATGTAGTCGCTGCCGCACTCGGCGAACAGATACATCCCGGCGGCAACTTCCGAATTGCCCAGCAGCGCGGCGCCGGCCATGGCGTTGTACCAGTTGCGATTGATCCGCTTAAACGGCAGCACGGCCGTGAAGCGCTTCGTGCCCAGCCGCTTCATGGTGATGCCTGAGCGGAAGGCGTACGGCAGCCAAATGAGTGAGCACACCTTCTGCCAGAACTTGTTCCGGGTGCTGAGTCGGCTGATGAACGCCTCGACCCGCTGCATATACCGGCGGTCCGCGCGCGAGATCGGGGCCAGACCCGGGGCGGAGCCGGACGGTTTGCTGACTGATTGATCGAGCTTGGCGGTGGTCACGAGGGGGGCCTTTGAGCCAAGGAATCTGCAGTGGGGCCGACGTGCGGCGGACGAACTCGACAGCTATGCTAGACCGCCGGCGTGGATTGTGCCAGCCGGTGACAGGGCGGGTCGCTGAGTCTCGCTTGGGGCCGCCACGGTATTCGATCAGGGGCCGCGTTGCTCCGTAGGTCGTGTCTGGCACTACATTTAGGGCATTGGGTAATGATCAACCCAAGGATCGGTGTGTGCAGCTGGAGCTTGAGGCCCGCTCGTCCCCCGGAGCTGGTCAGTGCACTTCGCCGGGTCGGGATTCGCTCGGTGCAATTGGCGCTTGGGCCTGTCATCCTAGAGCCCGCCGTATGGGGTGCAGCCATCGGTGAACTACGACGCGAGGGGATCGAGATCGTCAGTGGGATGATGGCGATGTCCGGCGAGGACTACTCGTCGCTCGAATCGATCGCCCGCACCGCCGGGGTCCGCCTCGATGACACGTGGCCGGCGAATCGCGCGCATGCCGAGGCGGTGGCGTCGCTCGCGGCCGATGAGGGACTCGATCTGGTGACATTCCATGGCGGCTTTATCCCCGAGGATCGCGCTGATCCCGAGCGGGCCAAGCTGCTGGAGCGACTGCGAACCGTCGCCGACATCTTCGCGAGTCACCAACTTCGGCTTGGCTTCGAGACCGGCCAGGAAACGGCGCAGACGCTCGTCGAGGCGTTGGATGATTTGGACCGTCCCAACATTGGCGTGAACTTCGACCCCGCCAACATGATCCTCTACGGCAAAGGCGATCCGATCGAGGCGCTGCGGCTGCTCGGGCCGCATGTCGTGCAGGTCCACGTGAAGGATGCCGTGCCGACGACGACCCCGGGCACGTGGGGCACGGAAGTTCCGGTCGGCGACGGCGCCGTCGATTGGCAGGCGTTCTTTGAAGTGGCCTTGACGATCGATCCACCCGTGAACTTCATCATCGAGCGCGAAGCCGGGGCCGACCCAAGCACCGATATCCCCAAGGCACGGGACTTGATTCAAACTTACGTGGGTTCTTCCCCAAGCCACACACCACCATCTTGAGGATTTGTTGATGAGTCGAATGATTGGAGTTGTCGTTTGCGTCGTTGGTTGGCTCATCACGTCGGCCGCCGCACAGCCGGGGCAAGCTGCCGGTGCGTACCAGCATGCGGCGGTGGCGGCGGATCATGTCGTCGCTTCGGAAGCGGGGGTCGAGATGCTCAAGCTCGGCGGGAATGCGGTTGACGCGGCGGTCGCTACCAGTTTTTGCCTCTCGGTGGTTCGGCCGTATTCATGCGGGATCGGCGGCGGGGGATTCATGCTCATCTATATCCCTGGTGACGGCGACAATCAGCCGAGGGCCGTTGCGATCAACTATCGTGAAACGGCGCCCGCGGCGGTCGGGCCGGACTACTACGTCAAGCTCGACGACAAGAGCGCAAGTCGTGACGGCCATCATGCTGCGGGCGTTCCCGGCACCGTGGCCGGTTTGTTATGGGCGCTTGAACATTACGGAACGCTGGATCGCAAGACGGTTCTTGCGCCGGCTATCCGTGCGGCGCAACTTGGTTTTGTCGCGGATGCCGACCACGTCGGTTTGCTGGATTCTCTTCAACGGAGATTCGAGGCTGATCCCAAGCTCGCCGTGTCCGGCGCGTACATCCGGCATCAACTGTACCGCGACGGTGAAGTCAAAGTCGGCGACACGATCAGTAATCCTGCGCAGGCGCGCGCTCTACGCTTGATCGCTCAGCACGGGGCTGATGCGTTTTATCGCGGCGAGATTGCCGATGCGATCGCCCAGACGATGCAGGCGAACGGCGGGCCGATCACGAAACAAGACCTGGCGTCCTACACGGTTCGTGTGGCCGAGCCGCTGCGCGGAACATTCCAAGGGCTTGATGTCCTTTCGATGCCTCCGCCCAGCAGCGGGGGGGTTGCGATGCAACAGATCTTCGGCCTGCTGGAGCGACACTTCAAGCAGATCGGCGCATCGCCTCATAACAGTCCGGCGTACATTCATCTTCTGGTGGAGGCGATGAAGCACGCGTTTGCCGATCGCGCCGAATGGTTGGCCGACGCGGACTTCGTCGATGTGCCGATTGAGCGTTTACTTTCGGCCGCCTATCTCAATGAACGCGCCGACTCAATATCCATGCAGCGAACAAACGAATCGCAGTTCTATGGGTCACGAACCGCTGGGGTGGAAGATGGCGGAACGAGTCACCTGTCGGTTATCGACGCGAACGGCATGGCGGTCGCCTGCACGGAGACCATCAATCTTTCCTACGGGTCGCTTGTCGTTGTGCCGGGGTTCGGCTTTGCCTTGAACAATGAGATGGACGACTTCACGACGATTCCCGGCGAAGCTAACGCCTTCGGCCTTCAGCAGTCGGACCGGAATCTTCCCGAGCCGGGGAAGCGCCCCCTAAGCAGCATGTCGCCGACGATTCTTTTGGACGATGGGCGCGTGGTGCTCGTCGCCGGGGCGAGCGGTGGACCGCGCATCATCACGGCTACGACCCAATGCATTCTGAATTGTCTGCTTTTCGACATGACGCCGAGGCAAGCGGTGGCGGCGCTGCGCTTTCACCACCAGTGGATGCCCAACGTGTTGCAGTTTGAATCCGCCTGGCCGGACCCAGCCGTGCCCTCGGCGCTCCAACAACTGGGGCACGAGACTGGAACAACGGGAAGTGTCGGCGTCGTGCAGTTGATCCGAGTGACCCCGGAGGGTATTCGCGCTGCCAGCGACCCCCGTAAAGGCGGCGCTCCCGCTGGGTACTAGATCGCGGCGAAATGGACTTGGGCGACGGCGCTACGCTCGCCGCGCGGTGTTCCGCGCGACATCTGTCTCCTATATTGGCCTCACGACCGGATCTGTCGCAGGACAAACGCCTGCCCGTTTGGGTATCCCCAGGCCGTCCAAATGGGGGGGGCGGCAGAGTGGTTGCGAGATTGACAACCCGCTGATAGGATGCTCGCTGAAATTCCAAACGAGGCTTTTCCGGAGACCACAACCATGAAGAACCTGAACACAACCGTGACCGTCGTCTTGGCAGCAACCTTCCTCATGACGTTTTCGAGCAGCACATGGGCTCAGCTTGTCGCGACCGGGCAACCTATTCCGTCTGTTGCCCAAGTCCAATTCGATGTGGATGACTGGACGTTTGTGCCAACGATGGCGGGGTCCCGTGTCGATTCGATCCTCGCGTTGCGGGACCAATCGACCATCGTCGGATCGAACATCTCGACTGTGTGGTTTCGCCGCGGCACGAACTCTTGGATAGCAATGGCATGGTCAGACCCCGATCAATCGAAGGCTATCGGCCACGTCAAGCAGGAACTCGGGATTAGTGACAAGTACGACGACTTGTGGCCTGTCATGCCGGAATCCGAGGGAACAACGACACCCGCCCTTTTCAAGAACGGCGTGTTCATAGATGATCCGTTAGTTGCCGTCATCGAGGCGTCCCTTGATCCACAAGCAACAGTTGACAACCTCGTCGCCGTAGGGGCCGCTGCCGCCAGCATCCAACTTGAGCTTCTTGATCTAACCAATAACTGCGACGAATCGCTTATTTTCGAAGCGCTTGCCGAAGGAATTGAGCTCCAAATGTCAGGCCAAGGCGATGGCGAGGACCATGCCTACACAGGGATTCAGACATTGGGTTGCATCAGCTTCTGTATCCGCTGGACTTGGACGATCTCCGGGCCGACGCTCATTGGCTGCAACTGCGCATGGGGAGGGGCCTCAAGTAACGAGTGGATGGCAATTCACTGTGCTATGATTTGCCACTTCAATGGAACCTCGACGTGCACATATACACGAACCCGCAAGCGCCGCACTTGGTCTTGTACGACTTGCACGTGGACTGAAACAAGAACCAAGACGGGTGATGTCCAGTGCACTAGCACCGAGTACTTTATAGAGAATGGATGCGTAGATCCTCGAACCTTGCCGGGGGGTTATACCTGCCCTCCTGGGCCGGATTGCTCGTGTCCTCAGCCCGGCGGTAACATCACCTGGACTCCCTGGACGGGCAATCCTCCTTGTTGACGAGAATCATTGCGACCTCTAGCATCGCGATGCTAGAGGTCGCAATGTTCGGATGCGAATTAGTACAACTCGCCAACTACTTCCGCTCATTATATCCATTATCGCTGGCGTTATATGCACGATCGTGATCGCGATC
>JADFNO010000043.1 GCA_022563315.1 Planctomycetota bacterium
TCACCTGAATCGATACGGTGCGGCGGTCTATCTCGACCAAGAAGTCATACGGCTCGTTACCACCCGGCGTGATATCGGATGCGTCCTTAAGCTCGTCCAGGACTGCAATCTTAAAGTAGGCTTCCGCAATCAAGCCACGAATGCCGCGCTTCGACAGATCGCTTGAACGCGAGATTGCCTCCAGTATGACCTCGGCCCGGACCCCCAACTCCTCTTCAAGTGGATGTACGGCGAGTTGCGATCGCAAACGACGCAGCACTTCGCGCTGGATTCGCACCGGTGCCTTGCGGACAATCGCCAATAGCTCAGTAACGCTGGCATCATCTTCGTCAAGTGTTGGTCTGCCCGCTGGATCCGAACGATGGGCTACAGCATCCGCGCGCGACACCAACAAGCGCCCGCCAATGCTGTAGGTTCTTAGTTTGCCTTTACTTACGAGCTTCTGGATTGCCTGGCGAGAAACGCCTCGAAGCCGCGCTGCTTCTGCCTGCGAAACCCACTCTTTCTCGCCAGCCTCTTGCGGCTTCTTTTTGGTTGACATTGTCAACTTCCTCCGCTACACTCTTCGCGGTAACGGGTTGAAAGCTATATGATCGCTCATTATCCGAACAAACCCCTACTCCCGTCCTTGACATGACCAATCTAGCGCAGCCACAGTTCCATTATCCATCGTTCCGCCCCCCCGAACTTCCGGCCGGAATCCAGCCATACTACAGCAGCAGCTTCGGCCATGCGATCCACGGCGATAGTGCCGATGTTCTCAGATCCATTCCCGACGATTCGGTGAATCTCGTGATCACGTCGCCCCCGTATGCGCTCCATTTTAAAAAGGAGTATGGCAACGCTGACAAGACGGATTACATCGACTGGTTCGCACCCTTTGCACGCGAGATATTCCGCGTGCTCCGGGAAGATGGGAGCTTCGTTCTCAACATAGGAGGTAGTTACAACGCCGGCAAACCAACACGTTCACTCTATCACTTCAAGCTTCTCATCTACCTAGTCGAAGAAATCGGATTCCACCTGGCTCAGGAGTTGTTTTGGTACAACCCGGCGAAGATGCCCATGCCGGCCGAGTGGGTTACTGTCCGGCGCATTCGCGTTAAGGACTCGGTGGAGCATGTATGGTGGCTCGCCAAGACGCCTTGGCCGAAGGCAGACAACCGGAACGTGCTCCGACCCTACAGTGCCGACATGATTCGGCTCAATCAGCGAAAAATCCGACGAACTACAAGACCCTCTGGGCACGCGATCAAGGAGTCTTTCAAGAGCGTCTCTCCGGGCGGTTCGATTGCGTCGAACGTTGTTGATGACGGTACGGCGTCAGATTTCTTGGTATTCGGAAACAACGCCGCAAACGACCGTTACACGAAGCGTTGCAAGGATGCCGGTATGAAACGCCATCCGGCGCGATTCCCCGCGACGTTGCCGGAGTTCTTCATCAGACTCCTAACAAACGAGGATGATCTTGTCGTCGATCCTTTTGCGGGCTCCAACACGACAGGGATGGTGGCGGAGAAGTTGGGCCGGAAATGGCTGGCGATTGAGAAAGTTGAGGAGTACTTGAGGGCGAGTCAGTACAGGTTTGACGATCCTCGTCTCAACAGAGATTCTTGACTGCGGTCGCCAATTGCTCATGTCTGATCAATCAGCAAAGCCACGCAATCGCCTCGGCGGGATCATTCATACGTACCAAGCGTACGACCCCAAGAACTTTCCGCCGCCGACGGCTGAGCCGCCGGACATGGTTTCCTCGGCCTTTGAGCACATGCTCATGTTCGGGAACATGCGCCGATTGACCGAAGAGGAGCTGGCGCGGGCGATTCACCTCGACCCCAGTCAGATCAGAGGATTCGGGCCGAGCATCGACGCGCTGATCGCGATGCTCCTGGAGCGCAAGCGCAAGATCCTGTCAACCTATGAAACCGAACGGGTGCAGGAACGCGCCCGCCGAGCGTATGTCGATCTGGGTCGCCAAATGCAACCGCCGCCGCCGCTGGATAAGTCGTTTCATCGCGAGTTTGAGGCCGAGCAGCTTCGAGACCTCGAAGCGCTGTGGTATCGGGTTGAGGACGAACAGTCTCCGTTCGCGCGTCAACTACTGCACCTAGTCCAGCGGCTGGGTGAGAAATACCAGGTCGACGAACTCGCGGCGAAATACGATTTCACCGGCCGCACGCCGATGACCGTGCCCGAAGCGCTGGCGATCAAGGAAGAGCTCGAGATGATCGACCGGCTGCTCGAACAGCTCCGTGAGGCGAGAGATACGGCGCAGATCGGCGTCATAGATATGGAAGCGCTCGCCGAGTTTGCCGAGCCGGGTGATATCGAACAGTTGGAATCGCTTCAACAACAGATTCAGGATTACGTGCGCGAAATGGCCGAGCGCCAAGGACTCGAGTTCACGCGCGAGGGGTATCAACTCACGCCCAAGGCGTTTCGCCTTTTCCAGTCGAGAATCTTGGAGCAGATCTTCGAGGACCTCCAATCGGCGCGCAGCGGCCGACACGCCGGCCCCGTCGTTGGCGAGGGCGCAGTCGAGCTGCCTTCAACCAAGGCGTACGAGTTCGGTGACTCCCCTGCTCACATGGATATTCCCCAGTCAATGATGAACGCGATGGTCCGTAGCGGTACTGGCTTACCGATTCAGCTCAAGCCCGAGGATATAGAGATTCATCACACGCGCAACACGCCGAAGTGCGCGACCGTGGTCGTGATGGATATGAGCGGCTCGATGCGCTACGACGGGCAGTTCATCAACGCCAAGCGAATGGCGCTTGCTCTGGACGGCCTGATCCGAAGCGAATACCCCGGTGATTTCCTGCAATTCGTCGAGATGTACACCTTCGCTAAGCCGCGACACATCTCCGAGGTTCCGGCGCTGATGCCTAAGCCGGTGACGGTTTTCGACTCCATTGTGCGACTGCGCGCGGACATGAGCGACGATCGCATCAGTGAGTTCGACATTCCGCCGCACTTTACGAACATCCAGCACGGCCTTCAGATCGCACGCCAGTTCCTCGTCGCCCAAGACACACCGAACCGGCAGATCATTCTCATCACCGACGGATTGCCGACCGCTCACTTTGAAGGCGAGCAGCTCTTCTTGCTCTACCCGCCTGATCCGCGCACGGAGATGGCGACCATGCGCGAAGCGCAGCGGTGTGCCCGGGAAGGCATCACCATCAACGTCTTTCTACTTCCAAACTGGGGCCAGACCCACGATGACATCCAGTTCGCCCATCGTATGGTTGAGGCGACCGAAGGCCGTGTCTTCTTCACCGGCGGCAACGACCTGGACCGCTACGTCGTATGGGACTACGTCAAGCGCCGACGCAAGATCATCGGATGAGTTGATCGTACTCGCCACGCCATGTGTTAGTTTGTCACGATCTTGGTAATGAGCTGGGCGAATCTCTCTGCTGCGGCTTTCAGTGAATGGCGATGCTGGGCACGGGCTTCGGCGGCATCGCCCAACCGTTGGGCCAATCCAGGTTCCGACCACAACCGATCGATCGCACCCTTGAGCGATTCATCATCGTCGTGCGGCGTGACGAAACCGGTCTCGCCGTCGATGATGTGCTCGGGAACGCCTAAACAGTTTGTCGAGACGATCGGTGTGCGCAAGAACATCGCATGGATGATCGTCGTGTATCCGCCGGCAATCGCCGGATCGTCAAACGGCATCACGGCGAGCCGGGCGTGTTTGAGATAGGTCAGCGCTTCGAGTTTGTCGGCATCAGTGACGATCTTCGCCCCTATAGAGCGCAGTTCGTCGAGCGAATCATTCGTGTGCCAGGGGCGTGTGATGATGACCAGCGGCACACCGAGCTCGTTGCAGATCCTTGCCATCGGCGTGAAACGCCGATTGGGCGAACCCAGCGCCACCACGTACGGCTCCTGGTGCGGTGATTCGTCGGGGTAATGCCCGTATCCGTCCGCTTCGTCCGTATGAATAGGAATGACCACAGCTTGCTCGGGGGCGAGCCCGTAGCGATCGAGGTACACCTGCCGCTCCTGCTCAGTGAACATTGTGACGATGTCGCAGTGCTGAAGCGCCTTGGCGACTTTGCGTATCCGTTTACCGGGCCACGGGCCGTCCTGTGTGAAGCCGACGTAGATAAGTCGAGGCGCCTGATCGGGACGCGGCAATCGGTTGGTCACGCCGATTCCAATGTCCGTACTGAAGAGAAACGCAAGATCAAACGATCTGATACGCCGGGCGGCGCGCGCGTATTGCCATCGGCGATAGATGCCGGTGGCCTTGGGGAAACGCTCGTAGACATTGTCGATGTAGATGTGATCAAACGACCACTGATCCATCGGCTCGATACAAGTAATCCACGGCCAATTGGGATCATGTCGGAAACGTGGAGCGACGATGATGGATAGCGCCGTGGCGACCGGTGGATTCTGATCACGCGATCCACGGTGCTGGTTTGAAGTAGATGTTCGTATGACGGTGGACGTGGCCATTCGATGAATGCTCGCCTAGAAAGGTCGCGCTCAGAGCTTTTAGCGCATACATCGGGTCGAAATGAACGGCACTTGCCCCATCAGGGGCACACTGTCGGCGAAGCGATTGACGAGCCACAACGAGGACCCAACCTCATTCTGGCAGCCTGCGCCGGATAGGCTGGTCCTGTAAGACTTGCCTTGGCGGCGAGGCGAAGGCTCGGTTCAGGCCCCTAGGGGCATGGCCGAGAAAAACCAGGCTGAGCCTCGCGTCTTCTCAATCGGCGGATCGTACATGCGGATTCTGCTCACAGGGCCGACCGGTCAGATCGGAAGCGAACTGCTCCGAGCGTTACCCACGCTTGGGGAGGTGATCGCCGTTGATCGCGCGCAGACGGACATGACCGATCCAGAGGGTATACGCAAGATGGTGCGATCGATCGGGCCCGACTTGGTGGTCAATGCCGCGGGCTATACGGATGTCGATCGCGCCGAACGTGAGGAGGAGTTAGCGCACCGCATCAATGCAACCGCCCCGGGCATCCTCGCCCAAGAGGCGACTCGGCTCGGCGCCGCGCTCATTCATTATTCCACCGACTACGTATTCAACGGGCGCGCGACGAGCCCGTACATGCCAAAGGACGAGCCTGATCCGATCAACGCGTACGGTCGAACGAAACTGGCGGGCGAAAAAGCAGTGTCGGCCTCCGGCTGCGCGTCGTTGATCATCCGCACGAGCTGGGTCTACTCCACACGCGGATCGAACTTCCTCTCGTCGATCCTCGAGCAGGCCCCAAACAAGCGCGAGCTGCGCGTCGTTGACGATCAGCTCGGATGTCCAACGTGGAGTCGAACCGTCGCCCAAGCGACGACACAGATCATCGCACGAGCGCTGGTACCCCAGGGGCAGGCGTGGTCGTTCGCGGAGGCAGGTGGAATCTATCATCTCGCCTGTCAGGGTGTAACGAGCAGGTTCGGGCTGGCTCGGCGGATAATCGAGCTCGCCGAAATATCGCCTGAACCGACAGTTGTTCCCGTCCCCACCGAGGCGCACGCGGCCGCAGCCGATCGTCCTCGGTTCTCAGCGCTTTGTTGTGATAGCACGGTCAGGCAATTCGAGATCGAGCTACCGCACTGGGAGTCGGCGCTCGAAGCAGCGCTGTGTTGCGAAGACCGTAATAAGCCGCACACTGCCTGCACGAATTGGGAGGCAGGATCATGACGCTGCTGAGTCGATTGCGCAAACGGCAGCAACAAGGAGAGACGACTCAGGTCGCGATCGTCGGAGCGGGTCTCATCGGGCGCGGCATCGTTCGACAGATCGACCTCACGCCGGGTATGCGATCTGCGCTGATTGTGAATCGAACTGTCCAACGAGCGGTGGACGCCTACATTGCCTGCGGTCACCAGGCTGACGACATCATTGTGAGTAACGACGTGGAAGCGCTGCAAGAGGCTATTTGGTCCGCAAAGCCTGCCGTGACGGACCAGTTGGGTGTCGTCGCAGATCTTCCGGAGCTGGGCGTTGTGGTCGAGGCGACCGGCGCTGTGCAATACGGCGCGGAAGTTGCCCTGTGCGCTATTCGCAACCAAAAGCACGTGGTGATGATGAATGCGGAGACCGATGCCACGGTCGGGCCGCGGCTCAAGCAACTGGCCGATGAAGCCGGCGTTGTCTACACGAATTCCGACGGCGATCAGCCGGGCGTGCTCAAACGACTGGTGGATTACGTTGACGGGATCGGGCTGGAAGTTGTCGCCGCGGTGAATTGCAAGGGTTTTCTCGACGCCTACGCTACGCCGGACACCATTCGTCCATGGGCCGAGCGGCAGCACACAAGCCTGCCCATGACCACCGCCTTCACGGACGGGACGAAGATGAACATCGAGAACGCGGTGCTGGCGAACGCCACGGGTCTTGTGCCGGAAGTGCGCGGGATGCACGGCGTGACGACGGAGCTGGCCACGGCGCTCGAGGATTGCCTGGCCGTGTTCGGCAACCGGGGGCTCGTCGACTACACGCTTGGCGGCGACTTCGGGGGCGGTGTCTTCGTCATCGGCTACGGCGTGGACCCGGTGATGATTCAGCCGTATATGAAGTACCTCAAGATGGGCGACGGGCCGAACTATTTGTTCTACCGGCCGTATCATCTTTGTCACATGGACACACCGCTCACAATCGCCGAGGCTGTGTTGGATGGTGAGCCCACGATTGCGCCTCGCGCTGAGCCGGTTGCGGAAGTGATTGCCATCGCCAAACGCGATCTTCGCGCAGGCGAGCGTCTCGACGGCATTGGCGGCTACACCTGCTTCGGGCGCATCGACGAGGTCGGCAATGCGGGCGGCCTGCTTCCGATCGGGCTGACCGAGAACGTCCTATTGACTCGGCCTATTCAGAAGGACGCTCCGGTCCCGTTGGATGCTGTGGAGCTCGACGATAGCTCGCTCTTGATGCAGCTTCGTCGCGAACAAATGCAGTTGCCGGCCGTCAGCGCGCGCCGGGCGTGAGCTGATCCGTCAAGGCAACGCGATCCGCATCCGATCACGCCTGTGTAATCCGACAATTCCCATGTGACCTTCGCCCCGCTCCACCGCCGAGCTGTCCGGGGGCGAGGGTAACGCCCCCCCCTCGAAACGCAGGCTCCAGTCGTTTGCTCCTAGGACATCTGTCGTTGACGTTGACGGTAGCCAACTAAGCGATCTGTCAACTATCTAGGGTAAACTCTGGTTGTCGAGCCACGTTCCCTGTCTGGGAATCGGCAGCATCCAGCCCAGGTGGCCCGGTCGGGCCGCTTGGGCAGGGGTGGGGACAGATTGACATCGCAGACGCCTTGTCGTTAGGGCGAACGCCATCTCGGTTGTTCAAGAACGCCGAGGTTATCTAGGAAATCCGGGGTAATACTGCGCATCTCAGAACGGCGCGTCGAACGCAGCTACGAAGTGTTTGATCTGCGGTTTGCCGTGATCGGGCCAGACGACGCCGATCGCATCGAACCGAAGCGGGCGATCGCGAAACGACGGCCGCTTGGCCAGCCTCGCCGCCAGTCGGGCAAGCCGAAATTGTTTATGGCGGTCAATGCCGGCTTCCGGCGGCGGTTCGTCGGTCGATCGGGTCTTGACCTCGACAATCACGATCGTGCGGCCATTGGGATCGAGTGCGATGAGGTCGGCTTCATCGTCGCCGATCCGGTATTTGCGGTGGAGTATGCGGTATCCGTGTCGGCGCAGCCAGCGGGCGGCGAGTCGCTCGCCCTTGTCGCCCAAGGATCGGCGGCGAGCATGGAAGAGCGCTGGGAGCTTGATCATCTCGCGTATCGCTGAAGCGCGATCTCCAGCAGGCGGTCCGCCATGTCCTCCAACTCGTCGAAAATTCCTTCGGCGAACAACGAGCGGACGTAGCGATCCCATTCCTCGTCGTTGCGTCTCTGATGGAGCTGGTCGGCCAATTGCCGTTGCACGGACGGCTCGAAGAGGCTGCGGGCCGGTTGACGTTCAACTTTCTGAACGTGCAGCCAGTATGTGGAACCACCCTGCACGAACGGTTCAGTTGTCTGGCCCTCGCCGAGTCCCTCAAGCCGTGCTTTGACCGTGTCGGCCACCTCGATATCGGTGATGCCGCCCGACCCCATATCGAACGTGTCCCAGACCCCGCCGTTGGGTAGACCCAGATCTTCGGCAATCGCGGAGAACGCTTCGCCACTAGTGAGTCGTTGCGACACCTGGTCGATGAGGTCAGCTTGCGATTCCGTCGAGAGCGTGATTTTGGCAAGCGTAACTTCGGGCAGTGGGTTGAACTCTTGATACCGGCGTTGATACTCGTGCTCGATATCCCGCTGGGAGATGACGATGCGGGGCGCGATCCTCTGACGCCGGAGTTGGTCGATGAGGATAAAGTCACGTTGCCGCCCCAGGTATTCCTCGATGTCGCCCGCGCCTTCCTCACCTCGCAGCTTTTGTTCCGCTTCATAGCGGGTGCCGCGCCCTTTTTCTCGAATGACCCGTTCCTTCAGACTCCGCATGAAGGCAAACAGTCCGCGTTGCTCATCCTCGGAGAGGGCAAACTCAGCGTCCGCGAGGACGAGTTCGTTCCTGACCACCGCCTGGAGGAACGGCCTGATGATTGACTCGAAGGCTTGGACACGCTGCACGCCGGTTGTCTGCCCTGCTACTTGAATCAGACGGTCCTCTATTCGTGCGAGGAACTCGTCGGCGAAGATCGGGCGACCGTTCACTTCCCCCACCAAGCTGTCCACAATGACACGATCACCGGGCTGCATGAGGGCGAACACCGTTCGCGGCTCGAGCCGGGAAAACGTATCGGGATCAGCCGATGATTCGCCGGAGGTTCCCGACCCGTTCTCAAGATCGGCCGCGCCTTGATCAGCCAGCGATGTCGAGGGGACGTTGCCGAGCGTTTGGGCGGAGGCCTGATCAGCCTCGCCGGGGTCACTGGCTTGTGGCGACGACGACTCGCTGATCGGCGGGCCCGCGAAGTCGGCGAGACTCACCCGACGGGCCGAAGGCTCGGGGATGATTATCTGACTGCACCCGACGACACCGGCGACCGCCAGCGCTCCGGCAAGCGTGATCCTTGTGATTGGCTGCGCTCGGCTCATGATCGGTTCCCTTGGTGATATGGCCGCAGGCCGTCGCCTCGATTGTATCAACTCCCGGCGGTATACTGGCTTGTCTCTCAAATCGTACAAAACACAGGATTCCCATGAGCCAGGACGACCCAGCCCCCAAACTGCAGATCGACTCGGATTGGAAGGCCGAAGCTCAAGCCGAGAAACAGCGCCTCGTCGAGCAGGAAAAGGCCAAGGAGGACAGCGGTCAACGGCCGCAGCCCGGGCAGTTACCCAAGGCTGACTTCAAGAGCCTGATGGGGGTTTTGGCCTCACAGGCGATCATGGGTCTGGGGGCGATGGGCGACTCCAAGAGCGGCCGAGTCGTCATCGACCTCGACGGTGCTCGCTTCAGTATCGATCTTCTTGGCGTGCTGGAGGAAACGACCAAGGGGAACCTCAGCGACGAGGAGGCGACAGAGCTGAAGCAGATCATCACGGAACTGCGAGCACGCTTCGTCCAGATCGCGCAGCTCGTGGCCCAGCAAGGGGCGGCCGGTCCCGCGCCCGTCGCCGGTGCCGGTCAGACATCCCCGGACTTGCCTCCGCCTGGCTGACCCGCCCTCACCAGCTTTTCTTATACTCTCTCACGACAGCCGAGGACGTGATCGTCGGCTGGTAGCGACTACTCCCACGCACCCGCCCCTGCGCGTTCAGAACACACGACTGTGTCCAACCGCCACGCCGGCTTCTTTGATCGACACTACTTCTTGCTGCGGCGCCTCCACTCGCTGTCCGGCATCTTTCCCATCGGCGCGTTCCTACTGGTGCACCTGACCACGAACGCGTCGATCGTCTGGGGAGATTGGCTCAACCCGGCCCACCACGGTCACGCCGGGGTCGAGACCTTCCAGCACGAAGTCGATTTTATCAACAACCTTCCCGCTCTGGTTCTTCTGGAGTGGGGGCTGCTGTTCTTCCCCATCATCTTTCATTCCGTGCTCGGCATGTACTTCGCGTTCAGCGGACGGACCAACGTCGCTCGCTATCCGTATCAAAAGAACTGGCGGTACACGCTCCAGCGGATCAGCGGCTATCTCGGCGTGGTGTTCATCATCATGCACATCACATCCCTCCGGTTCGACGTGACCTATTGGAACCTGATGCCGGCGTTCGATGGCGACGCCGCGTCGTCATCCACAGCTGCGCATTTCCAAGATGGAGTCTGGGGTTGGTTTGCGTCCATTTTCTACCTCGTGTGTGTGTTGGCACTGGTGTTTCACTTCGCCAACGGCTTGTGGACTGCGGCCATCACTTGGGGACTGACCCTCAGCGTCCAGGCCCAGCGCCGCTGGGGCGCCGTCTGCGCCGCGGTCGGTATGGGACTCGGCGCGGCAACGGTGATGGCCGTCATCGGATTCTCGACACTCGACATCGAACAGGCCCGCGATGTCGAGCAAGCAATCAAGGGCGCATCGGCCGACCGTCAGCTCGTTGACGGCGACTCAGACCAGAGGTGAAGCAACGATGAATCCGAATCGGCGGGTGATTGTGGTCGGCGGCGGGCTGGCGGGACTGGCCGCAACGTTGCGCATCGCCGAGGCTGAACTGTGCGTCGATCTGTTTTCGCTCGTCCCGGTGAAGCGCTCCCATAGCGTCTGCGCCCAGGGGGGGATCAACGCGTGCAATGAGATCGCCCGCCAGCAGGGGTATAGCGAGTACGAGCATTTCGACGAGACGATCTACGGCGGTGATTTCCTGGCGCACCAGCCGCCCGTGTACGAAATGGTGCACTGGGCGCCAAGGATCATCGATCTGCTCGATCGAATGGGTGTGCCGTTCAATCGCACCGCGGAGGGGCAGCGCGATCTGCGGCTGTTCGGCGGATCACTGTACAAGCGCACACACTTCGCCGGGGCCACCACCGGCCAGCAGTTGCTCTACGCGCTGGACGAGCAGGTCCGACGATGGGAGACCGAAGGGAAAGTCAACAAGTACGAGTATTGGGAGTTTCTCTGGCCTGTGCTTGACGATGATGGAGTTTGCAAGGGAATCGTCGCGCAGGACGTTCGCACGATGCAGATTCGCGCCTTTCGGGCCGACGCCGTGGTAATGGCCACCGGCGGCTGCGGTATGATTTTCGGCAAGAGCACCAACTCGGTCATGTGCACCGGCGCGGCGGCGAGTCGTTGCTACCAGGCGGGCGCGTCGTACGCAAACGGCGAGTTCATTCAGGTTCATCCCACCGCTATCCCCGGCGCTGACAAGTTGCGTTTGATGTCTGAATCGGCGCGCGGCGAAGGCGGCCGCGTATGGGTGCCGCGCACCAGCGGCGATACGCGTGATCCGCGAGAGATACCAGAGAAGGAACGGCTGTACTTCCTCGAAGAGAAGTACCCCAAGTACGGCAACATCGTGCCGCGCGACATCGCCACCCGGGAGATATTCGACATTTGCGTCAATCAAGGGCTCGGCGTGGGCGGGGGCAACATGGTCTACCTCGACCTGACACATTTGGGTCGCGAGTATCTTGAGCTCAAGCTCGGCGGGATCCTGGAAATCTACCGCAAGTTCGTCGGCGAAGACCCGGTCGAGATGCCAATGAAGATCTTCCCCGGCGTTCACTACACGATGGGCGGGCTCTGGACGCAGTACACGCCCAAGGACGACCTGCACGGCATGTCGCTTGGGGCGCCCAACTCGATGATGACCAACGTCCCCGGCTTGTATGCCTTCGGCGAAGTGAACTATCAGTTCCACGGCGCGAACCGATTGGGGGCCAACGCGCTGCTTTCGTGCATCTTCGATGGGCTGTTCAGCGGAGTCGGCGTGGCGAGGTACGTGACGGACGAAATGCACGCGCCCGCGGCTGAGGTCGACCAGCGCATCTACGACGCTCTGATCGAGCAGGAGCAGGCGAAGGTCGATCAGCTGATCAACGCCGGTGGAACGGAGAATCCCTACGAAATCGGGCGAGAACTGGGCGTCGAGATGACCGCTGGTTGCACGGTTGTAAAGACCGGGCCTCGGCTGGAGCAGACCCTGGCTCGGCTTCACGAGCTGCAGGAACAATACAAGTCGGTCGGCCTTTCGGACACCGGTATGTGGACGAACCAGAACCTTGCCTACGCTCGCGCCTTGGGCGACATGCTCAAGCTCGCCGAGGTGATCGTGCTTGGGTCCATCGAGCGCCGAGAGTCGCGCGGCGCTCATTACCGCGCCGATTTTCCGCAGCGCGACGACGAGAACTACCTCAGATCGACGGTGGCCAGGTTCGATGCCGATACCGGCCGGCCCGAATTGTCCCTTGAACCGGTGGAAATTGGTCTGGTCCCGCCGCGCGCGCGTACATATGGAATGGTGCAGCCGGCGGTCCGAGGAAGTACCTCACGATCTCAAAGTGAGCGCCCCACTGCGGCCGCGCCGTAACGCGCTCGGGCCGCTTCGAAATGCGCAACTGATCAGCCCCGGAGCCGAAGATGATGCGAGTTGTGGTCGCGCCGCCCTATGGCAAGACGAAGAGGTTCGCCAAGGCTCGTACCAAACCGGGAGGCCCCATCGAGTATTTCGCGCGGCTGCTCGAGGCCGACGATCGCATGCGAGGTCGCGTGCTGGATGTCGGCTGCGGACCGGACTATCCAGAGCCTCAGCCCATGCGGGACGTCTTGGCGCGGTGCGCACAGCTCGACGGCGTAGACCCAGACCCGGCGGTGGAGAGCCATCCGCATCTTGCGCTGCGCTGGCATAGCGAGTTTGCGGAAGCTGACATTCCCCGCGCCGCCTACGACGCGGTGATGACGTACAACGTCGTTGAGCACATCAAGCAGCCCCGTCTCTTCCTCGAGAAGGTCTGCGCCGCGCTTCGGGCGGGCGGCGTTTTCTACGCATTCACGCCACATGCCGTCCACCCCTTTGCCATGGTTTCCAGATCAGTGCAACGCATCGGTCTAAAGAACGTATGGAGGTGGGGTTCAAAGCACAAGGTAAATCCCTACCACGCCTACTACCGACTGAACAGCGCGCAGGCGGTGCTGAAGGCCGGCCGCGATCTGTCGTTCACGCAGCTCACATGCCATTATCTACCCTCTCCACAATGGCAGGCGTATTTCCCGGCGCCGCTGCGAATACTTCCGGCCATGTACGACCATCTGCTTGGCTTGCGATTCCAACGATGCGCTGCCGTCCTTGCAATCCAGCTCGACAAGGCTGAGTCCTAACTGACTCGCTCGTGCCGCGTCCCTCAACCGCGCGCCACCCGCAGCACAGCCATGTATTGCAATCGTCCCCCGAAGAGCAAATTCACAATTGGAGGATAGAGTTTCATCGTGCGCAGTTCCCGCTCGATGACAAAGTGATGACGCTGATGCCACTCGTCCCATTGTTGCAACGTGTTATATCGGTACAGACACGGCACGTTGTACGGCGCGTTGGCCGCCCAGTCGATCAGGGCGATGCGCTGCTGCGCCCACGGGCCGTCGAGCTTATGATCTTTGATGATGAGCAAACGCTTCGCGACACGGGCCGACTCAGCGAGAAGCCGGTGCGGATCTTCTTCATGATGCAGCACGTCCGCGAGGATGATGACGTCGAACGTACGATCGTCATACGGCATCGTCCGGCCATCGTACGTCTCCACCTGAATCAGCGAACCCTCGCGCTTGACGGGCTCAAGCCCCACGACGATGCAATCGCGCGGGCAGGCGTCCGAATCCATGATTGCCCGCCCCAGCGCGCCGAAACCGCAGCCGACATCGAGCACCCGATCACCGGCGTGCAGATGCGGCACAATCCGGCGCACCAGTTCGCGCAGACGACTGGCATAGATCGGCGCGTGTACGCGTCTCATGATCGCACTGACCAAGCCGTGCTTCCTCACCATGTTCGGCCTTCTCTATCCAATGAGCTATGACGACGAATGCCACCGAAGAACCGGCAGATAGACGGTTGAGGCACTGAGGACGAGTTGAATCGCACCGAGCGCCGCCGGGCCCGCCCACCAGAGCCGGTGCGCCGGCACAAACCGGGCCGTCACCTTGGTCGGCGAGACCGAGAGTGCGGCCAACCACGCCAGGCCAACCAGGATCATCGGCTCGTAGTACCGTTGCCCCGATTGGGTATTGACCGATTCAGCGATCATCCATCCGAGCAGCGACAACAGCAACACGGTGGCCTCACGAGCGCGCCCGGCCCGACCCGCAGCCCGCCATGCGTGAACGAGCACCACCGCGCCGAGCGCGGCCAACGGAGGGAAGACGATTGATCGCCCCGCCACATCAGGCATACGTCTGACGAGCTCCCAGATCGCCCCGCCCCACCGGCCGAGCGATTGATCATACGACGTTGGGAAGATCAACGAAATGGCTAGGGCGAGTATCACGGCGATAACCAGCCATTGGTCAACCTTCAAGATGTCGGTCCACTTTTGACAGAACGCAGGCAGGAAGAACACGCCGAACACGCCGACGAGTGCCAACACGATGGCAAAGGTCGCCGGCGCTAGGCCTGCGCTATGTCGATCGGCAAATTCCGGAGGCGTCAAACCGCCCCAGAGTAGAGCGAAGACGCCTACGAGGACCAAGGGCAACAGCAACACTGGTAGTGTTGCGAAAAGCACGGGCATGGTTAGGGTTTGTTTCAAGCCGGCGCGAAGGTGTCGAGGTGCGTACCGGCTGAGTGGACTCCCAAGCAGCGCCGCCAGCACGACCGGCGCCGCAACCCACACGTGGATCTGGCGGATTCCCGCGGCACATGTTGCGTAGAGCGCCCATCGCGCGGTCCGCATCGGAGTCGGCTGTACCATCATCGCCCCGCCCAGTGCTAAACAGACAAACAGCAGCCCCGCGTTATCGGTGACGAGCCAGATACCCGAGCCAATCACATAAGAAGAAGCAACCAACGGCAACATGAGGCCGAGCGCCGGCCAAGCTCCCGCGTGCCGAGCGCCGTATCCCCATACGACCAGGAGCAATCCAAAGCTCAGCAAGCTGCTGACGAGTTGCAAGATCATAAGATCGTGTGACGTGTATCTCGCCACAAGAGCCATGAGGAGGTGATAGCCCGGCGCCGTTGCCGATGGATAGTTGACGAGATCAACGCTCGGCCATTGCTCAGCAAACACAAGGATGGTCTCCTCGTGGTACTTGCGCTGATCGCCCATCTCGCTGGTGGGATATTTGATGTCCGTTGCGCCGTCACCGAGGGTTCCTTGGGTGCTCATGACGACAGGCAGGACCAGGATGGCAAAAAGGAGGCAGAGCACCGCCGCCGCTGATCGTCGGCTGCGTCGGTTGTTCTGATCAGAGTCCTGTCGCATTCGATCCCGCTTCCATCACCGGTCGCCGCCGGTCGCTCCGATCACGGCCGCCTATTAGACGCCGGCGACGAACAGCTCTTCAAGAATGGTCTGGACGAAGTCCAAGTACAACGATGCGAAGACGCCGAGCACGAACAGCACGACGGCCGCGAGCACCGCGCGGTCGTGGCGCAGCGCCGACAATGGGCTGTCGGAGGTGCCTTGGCGGGCGCGACGGTAAAACCGGTGGATCGCAATGAGCACCAAGGGACTGAGCAGCGCAAGTCCCAGGGCGCGAGCGCCGAACAGTTCCCAGGCGTGGCTGGACAGTGTGTACATCAGATACGCCACCACGGCCAATACCGCGCTGATGCCGAGCAGCCAGTTCAGCTCGTCTCGGTCGTTGTACGGGGCCGACGGTCGCCAGACGATGTCGTGCGCCTGCGCGGCCGAGCTGATGTCGCATAACCGCTTGACGAACCCCAAGTACAGGCACAGGAAGAAAACGCACAAGAGCAACCAGATCGACATCTCCACCTCAATGGCGACCGCCCCCGCCGCGGCCCGAAGACTGAACCCGATCGCGATCGCCACCACGTCCACGAAGACGACGCGCTTCAGCAAAGCGTTGTAAAGAACCTGAAGCACGGCATAGCTCAGCAAGATGGCCACCAGCGGCAGATTGACCATCCATCCCAGCCCGAGCCCCGCGAGCGCGCAGGCCACGCCGAGCGTCACCGCGGCGCGTGGCGACACAGCCCCGGAGGCCACCGGTCGCTGCCGTTTGATCGGGTGCGCTCGGTCACGCTCAGCGTCAAGGACGTCGTTGATGGCGTAGAACCCGGATGAGAGCAGGCAGAACGCCGCGAACGCTACTGCCGCCTGAACGATCGCCCCCGGCTCCGATAGCTTGTCGCTGAAAACCACAGCCGGTAGGACGAAAACGTTCTTCGCCCAGTCGCCCGGTCGCATGACACGAATCAGGTCGCGCTTCATTGGTTCCCTTTGGCCGCCCAAAAGATCGGTATCGGTTGCCTTATCGGCTTGGGGGGGACCGACGCCTGAGCCGTCCTTGGTTTGCGGATTCCACCTCTTTTGCGAGGGCGAGTATCATGGAGCCGATTCATCATCTGTCCCCGCTTTCTCAGTACAGCTATGGTCGCAGATACGTCAACTCGAACGGTTCGGTTCAAAATCAAGCGCCAGGATAGGCCGGACAAACCGGCCCGTTGGGAGCGATTCAACGTGCCAGCCCCCAGCGGGTCCAACGTGATCTCGTGCTTGCAGTGGATCGCCGCCAACCCGACCACGGCTCAGGGCGCTCCCACCACCCCCGTCGTGTTCGATGCCGGGTGCTTGGAGGAGGTCTGCGGCGCTTGCACGATGGTGATCAACGGCCGAGTTCGTCAAAGCTGCAGTTGTCTGATCCGCGATTACGCGCCGAGTGACGGGGATGAGATCACGCTGGAGCCGATGAGCACCTTCCCGGTGGTTCGCGATCTGATGGTCGATCGTGCTCGCCTGTTTGCGGCGCTGGAGCGTGTCCAGGCATGGATCCCGATTGACGGCATGTATCACTTGGGACCGGGACCGCAGGATACGCCCGAAGGCCAGCAGACGCGATACAAGCTCAGCGAGTGCATGAGTTGCGGGTGTTGCCTGGAGGCCTGCCCGCAGTACCGACAGGAGAAGGATGAATCACGGTGGGCGTCGTCGTTCATCGGCGCTCATGCGATCAGCCAGGCTCGCCTGTTCAACGAACATTCCACGGGCCGCGTCCTGAAGAACGCGCGGCTCGAAACCCTGATGGGACGCGGCGGCGTGAGCGATTGTGGTAATGCGCAAAACTGCGTGAAGGTCTGCCCGAAGGATATCCCGCTCACCGAGTCGATCGCCGCCATCGGCCGTGCCGTCACCGCGCATTCCATCAAGCGGTTCTTCACGGGTAAGTGAGTCATTGCCCCTTGCGCAGCCCCTTCCGGCCCAACACGAGCTTCATGATGGACTGTCGCCCAGCCGAGAGGATCGTTTGGGTCGGGCCGATCCACCTGGCGTGGCGCTTGTTGCGCAATCGGAATTGAGCAAGCTCACGTACAAATGACGTCCCGGCGTCGGCCACCCTGCGCTCAAGAAGTAACTTGGCGTAACGATAGAGCTCGCGATCAAGCTCGTTATGTTCATTGAGCAATGCAAGCTCCGCGGTTTGAAGCTCCTGGGTCCATCTGCGCCGCTTCGTGACATTGGACGCAACGTAGTAACATCCCCGCCAGTTAAACGTTCGACGCAGAAGAACGAGAGACTCATCGAATCGCTCGACGATGCCGACAAACGCAAAGGCTTCCTCTAATCGTTCGATCGCGACGTCCAGCATGGTCTGCGTGCATTGGCCGCGGGCGACATCTACAATAGTACCGCCCGTGCCCGCCAAGTAGCGCACCTGGGCATTGTCCACCCACCAAACACGCTGTGGATCCGCGTGGAGAACGAACTGCTCAAGCGTCATATCGTCCGGGATGCGGTCATGCTGGCGTTGGTAGTAAAACACAGAGACCGCTCGGTCGATCGGCTCGCGCAACATTGTGAGGTAGGCCCAAGGCTGCGGTAGCCGTTCGTGGACACCGAACCCAGCGTGGGCCTCGAACAATCGCACACGCCGGCGGTCGCCGACCGACAAGGCTTCGATGGCGTCCAGGCGCTGCTGAAATCCCGCGAGACGGTAGAACCCGAGCGTCCGAAAATGATGCAGCAGATGCGATGGCGGCCAGAACCCGAGCTTCAGACGCAGCACTCGGCCCAGCGTGCTGCCGGCATTCCTCGGTATGTGCAGATGAATCAGCAGTGGGATCGGATCGGCCGGCATGTTTCCATTCGCACAATTGATTGACGAGGCTTCGTCAACAGCTACAGCAGATCAGCGAGCACGAGATCGGCTAGGAGCAGTCCGCGTTTGGTCAGCTTGAGCCGATCGCTCGTGCGTTGCAGCAATCCCCCGTCGATGTGCTGCGCGATCGCAGCCATCCGCTGCGGTCCGCGCTGTCCGACTGCCAGTAGTTCGTCGAGTCGATCCAGCGCGACGCCGTCGATCAAGCGCAGCCGTAGCATCAACTCCTCGCCGACGCGCCCGTCCGCATCGAGCTGCTCCACGTCGCAGATCGGCGGCCATGATCCTTGAGCCAGGTACGCATCGAGCCGCGGCACGTTCCGCCACCGGGTGCCGGCAATGTGGCCGGCCGCACTGGGCCCCAGCGGCCACCAATTCTCATTTTCCCAATACATCATGTTGTGCCGGCAACGGTAGCCGGGCCGCGCCCAGTTGCTGATCTCATAATGCTCGAACCCCGCCTCGGCCAAACGCTCGATCGTCGCCTCGTACATCTGAGCTTCCACTTCGTTTTCCACCGGCCGAATCGCCCCCGACCGCATCTTCGCCGTCATCGGCGTGTTGGACTCATAGGTGAGGTTGTAGCAGCTCAAATGCGTGGGTTCCAAGGCCACCGCCGTATCCAGATCCGCCAGCCACGCGTTCAGCGACTGACCGGGGATGGCGAAGATCAGATCGAGGTTGATGTTCCAGATGCCCGCGGCCCGCGCGAGCTTGACGCTGCGCTCGACGTTGGCCGGATCATGCCACCGCTCCAACGCCTCGAGTTGTTTGGGCTGGAACGACTGGGCCCCGAGGCTGAGCCGGTTCACCCCACCGTCAACCAGGACCGCCAACAGCTCCGCGTGGACCGTCTCGGGATTGGCCTCGAGGGTGAACTCATAACCGCTCTCCAGCGACAGGTTATCCCGAACCGCATCCAACACGGTGCGCCAATGCTCGGCGGCCAGGAGCGTCGGCGTTCCCCCGCCGAAGAATATCGTCCTCAGCGGCCGCTTGAAGTACGGCCCCGCAAGTCGCAATTCCTCCGTAAGCCTTTGCACGAACATCGGTTGGCGGTCGCGACGATCCACCAGGCTGTAGAAATCGCAATAATGACATTTGTGGAAACAGAACGGCACGTGACCGTAGATCCCCTGCGGCGCGGCCGTCCCGTCGGACAGCTCGCCAAGAACATCGAGATCCGCGATGGTGGTCGGGCATGAGCTGCCCTGGACCGCCTTGCCGAATCGGGTAAGCTGGGTGGACGGGGGCATCCGCTGGTCGCCTTGGGTTGCGATGGGAGAATGACGCTCGCCGGGTCGGTTTCGTCAGTGACATCATAGTCGTAGTAGGGAGCGTTCCGAGCCCATGACGATTTGGCTGGCCATGAAGACCGCCGACGGGGACGAACGATCATTTCCTATCACGAAACGGCGCACCATCATCGGGCGAGATAGTCGATGTGATCTACGCATCGCGGTTCCGTCGGTCGCTGAGAAACATTGCGAGATCCTCCTCAACGGCGACGTGGCCGAAGTTCACGACCTGGACTCCTACACCGGGACGTTCCGAAACGGTGACCGCGTCGATCGGGCGATTCTGGACGTTAACGACCGGCTGACGATCGGACCGACTACCTTCGTGCTCCGCCGGCTGGAGGTGGCGATCGTCTCTGGCGACAAGCGGTCACGGCCCGGGGTCGAATCGGGTGACGCCGCTGGGTCGAGGAAGACGTAAGTGTGTTGGGAATTGGGCGGGCCGCCATTGCGGCGGTCTCGGCTCCGGGACTGCGGTCAGCTGCTGGGTGGAGGCGTGGCGGGTTCGGTGGCATCCGTAGCAGGTTTATCGGTCTTGCTCTGCGGAATACGGATATTCACGCCACAACCGCCGCACCGCACCAGCTTGCCCCGAGCGCGGTCAGGGACCGATAGCACACGCTGACATACGAGATTCGGGCACATTATCCGGATGACGCGCTCTTCCGACACCTACTTGCTCCATGTATGAGGGTGGTATCGGCACAAGGGCTTCATTGCTTGACCGGTGCTCGCATCGACTCATCTTGACGCTTCGGACGGGCGAACCTAGCCTTGCCTTGGCCAACGTTGCCCGACCGGCAACATCACCCAACACGCCAGAGATCGGCCATGACAGACGACCGGACCACCAGTCCGGATAACGATGCTCCCGGGCGCACGCCGCACACCGCGGTCGTCGGTCTGCAATGGGGCGACGAGGGCAAGGGCAAGATCGTTGACCTGCTCACCGGCCGACACGATGTGATTGTTCGCTACAACGGCGGCGCCAACGCCGGCCATACCGTCGTCGTCGGCGATCAGCGCTACGCCTTGCATCTGATCCCAGCCGGGATCCTGTACCCCGACAAGCTCTGCGTGATCGGCAACGGCGTGGTTGTGGACCCGGCGATGTTGATCGAGGAGATGGAGGCGCTGCGGGCTCGGGGGATTGAGATTGCTAGCAATCTTTGCATCTCCGATCGTGCCCACGTCGTCATGCCCTATCACAAGGAGCATGACGCCGCCCTGGAGGCGGTCCTGGCCAGCCATGTCTCTCACGACGGTGATCTCTCGATCGGAACCACCAAGCGAGGAATCGGGCCCGCCTACGCCGACAAGGTCCACCGCTCGACCGCCATCCGCATGGGCGATCTTGCCGACGAGGACCGCCTGCGACGGAAACTGCGCGTGATCTGCAGTATCCGCTCGGCTGAGTTGGCGGCGCTGGGCGTACAGGCCCCGCCGCTGGATCCCGATGCCCTGGCCCACCAGTACGCGGCGTACGGCCTTCGCCTCCTTTCGCATATCACCGACACGACCTACCTCCTGCACGATTGCCTGCGAGAAGAACGATCGATCCTCTTTGAGGGCGCGAACGCCTGCCTGCTGGACATTGACCACGGAACCTATCCATACGTCACGAGCTCCAATTGCTCCGCGCTGGGCATACCGGCGGGCACCGGCGTGCCTGGACGAAACATCGAGCAGGTCTTGGGAATCATGAAGGCCTACACCACCCGCGTCGGGGAAGGCCCCTTCCCCACCGAGCAGGACAACGCCATCGGCGAGCGCATCCGCAAGCGCGGACACGAGTACGGCACCACCACCAATCGTCCTCGCCGATGTGGGTGGCTTGATCTCGTGGCCGTTCGCTACTCGTCGATGATCTGCGGCGTCACCGGCTTGGCCTGCATGCTCCTGGATGTGATGTCCGGCTTCGATGAGCTGAAACTTTGTACGCACTACCGGCTGGGCGACGGAACGCTTTCCGAACGCTTCATCCCCGACGCCCACAGGCTCAGCCAGATCGAGGCCGTCTACGAGACCCTGCCCGGTTGGTCCCAAGAGATTGACGACGCCACCGATCGTGCCGCCCTTCCAGAGAACGCGCAGCGCTACCTTCAGCGAATCGAACAAGTCGTGGGCGTGCCGATCGAGATCGTCAGCGTCGGCCCCGAACGCACCCAGACCGTCGTGGAGGTGTAGCTCGATCGCCCGCGTCGGAAGCCGACCTCAACCACGAACCACTCCACCGCCCGTTGCGTACGATAGCAGTACCTATGAGCCAAATGCGTTCTGAATCACCGGTTGCTGAAGCGGCGTTCGACATTCCTCCGGACCGTCGGCCACGGCATATTGCGGTCATCATGGACGGCAACGGTCGATGGGCACAAAAGCGAAATCAGCCGCGCATTGCCGGGCATCGCGCCGGCGCGAAGGCTGTCCGCGACATCATCATCGAGTGCGCCCGGCTCGAGCTCGACGCCCTGACGCTCTATTCCTTCTCCATGGAGAACTGGAAACGGCCCGCGGCTGAAGTCGGCGCGCTGATGGACCTGTACCTCCAATACCTCGTCAAAGAGCGACGGGAACTTGTCGAGCACAATATCCGTTTCGTGCAATTGGGGCGCCGCCAAGGTCTGCCGCAATCCGTTCTCGATGAAGTCGATCAGACTGCCGCGGCCACGAGTCACTGCAACGGCCTCACGCTCTGCGTCGCGCTGAATTACAGCTCCCGCACCGAGATCACCGACGCGCTGCGCGCCATCGTCGACGACGTTCTGGCCGGGCGCATTGACCCCGCCGACATCGACGAGGACATGATCAGCCAAAACCTGTACACCGCCGGGCTGCCCGATCCGGATCTGCTGATCCGTACCGCCGGCGAGCTGCGCATCTCCAACTATCTCCTCTGGCAGATCAGCTATGCCGAGATGTACGTCACCGACGTGTATTGGCCCGACTTCAGCGTCCAAAGCCTTCACGACGCCATCCGCGAGTACGCCCGCCGCAAACGTCGCTTCGGCGGACTCGATCACACTGACGACTGACTCGACTGCTACAGAAAGATCACACCGCTCTAGTGCCTAATGCCTAGTGCCTCGTGCCTCCAATCAAAAAACCCGCGCCCCGAACACAGCGGATGAGCGTGACGGAGCGCGGGCGAATTAGTA
>JADFNO010000201.1:0-1660 GCA_022563315.1 Planctomycetota bacterium
CGATACCCGGTGCGGCGCAAAGGGCAGCGCGCCGTAGGCCGGCCGCAATGACTGGCAACGGCAACTCCGCCAGCGCAGCCCGATCCCACGCCCGTGTCGTCGACGGGCCAAAGGAACTTTCGAGCTGGGCCTCCAGTGCATCACGAGCCATGGCCAGGGCGTCAGCAGCGCCGGTAGCGCGGCGACCGACCTGCGGCCACAATTCCTCCAGCACGGGCAACACATCGCGCCGCAGTCGGCCGCGAACCTGTGTCGCGTCGTCGTTACTAGGGTCGCGCCGGAACGTCAACTCAGCCATCAGACAAAATGCCTCACAATTCACCTTGCGCAAGCCGAGCAGCGGACGCACGAGTGTGAGATCACCATCCAACGGCCGGCGCCACGCCATGCCGGACAGTCCGTCCTGACCGGCCCCACGGCATAGGGCGATCAGCATCGTTTCCAACTGGTCATCGCCATGATGGGCCACCGCAACGTACGGCGCATCCACGGTCCGTGCGACCTCGGCCAGGGCCGCGTACCGCAGCCGCCGGGCGTTGGCGGCAACATTGCCCGGCTCCTGGGCGGGATAGATGTCTTTGGCGTGATGTTCAACGCCAAGTCGATCACACAGGTCTGCGACGTACGCTGCATCGTCCTGCGCCGCCGTTCGCAGATGGTGATTGACATGCACGACCGTCGGCTGGAGCACGACCTGCCCGTGGGCCCGGCGGTGTGAGAGCACTTGGCAAGCGCCCAGCAGGGCCACCGAGTCGGGCCCACCGCTGACGCCGATGATCAGCCGCGCCCCCACCTCCACGCCGCAGCGCGTTCGCAGTTGGCGCTCGACCTGGGCCACGAACCGATGCCGTCTGGCCGCAATGGGAAGCAGCATCCGGTCAGGCCGGGGCCGGTCTACCGAGGGCGATGGTCGGGGTTGAGCAGGAATCGTCACGGCAAAATGATACGTCCAGACGGCGACACGCCGAAAGAGAGCGAAGGATGACCGATATTCGCCCCACCGGGGTCGATCATGGAGGTTTGACTTGGCTGTGACGGGCTCATCGGTGTTCGAGGGAAGCTACCTCCCCATGATGGCGATGGTGGCCATAGTGGGGATTGGCGTGCTGCTGATGATCTCGGTTCGCAGCAAGATCGCCCGTCGAAACGCTGATCGCCCCTCGCCGCGCGAGTTGATCGAGCAACTCAAGGCAACCAGCCGGCACCGCGGTGACGCTCAGTCGGCCTCGGCGGAGCTTATGGAATCGGCCCGGGTACTCGCCGCCAAGCTGGACAACAAAGCGGCCCGCCTCGAGGTGCTGATCCAACAAGCAGACGAGCGGATTTCGCTGATGTCGCAACTGAGCGGGACGGGCGGGATCGCCCAAGACGGACCGCCGCGGACCGAGGCCGCCGAGTTGGATCGCGCCCGCACCCCCGTGGCGGCGAACGGACCGCCGGTCTCGTTGGACCCGCTGACCCAGTCGGTGTACGAACTCGCCGACACCGGCTACCAGCCCATCCAGATCGCCCAGGAGCTCCAAGAGCAAGTCGGCAAAGTCGAGCTGATCCTGTCCCTCCGCGATCGGTAGCAGCCCCGGACCACCAGGCCTCTCAACCCGCATACCCCACCCCAGATGACCCCGGCCACGGGGTGGGTCGGAACCGCCAACGCCGCCTG
>JADFNO010000201.1:1670-5889 GCA_022563315.1 Planctomycetota bacterium
ATCAAGCGGCCCGACAGGGTCTCCAGGTCGCCGTCTTGGGGCCGGCATGTCACCGTCGATTCCGCTCACAAGCCAAGCGATAAGGAACTTGGGTTTCCGGGGTGAGGCGTTACACTCGTGCTCGCCCCCGCCCCCGGATAGCTCGGCGGTGGAGCCGGGCGATGGGCGAATGGGAAGTGTCGGGTGATGTCCGCATTGACTTGGTCGGGGAGGGTCCGTTGGAAAAGATCTGCGTCATCTGTGACGAGGACTGCAGCGGCAAGCCGCGCACGAAGGATCGCCACGGCCGGTACTACTGCGCTGCTTGCTACGAGAAGGCGATCCGCGCACAGCGCGAGAAGCGCCCAGAGGCGCGCCGACACCCGACCCCCGCCGCGAAAGAGCCCGCCCCGGCGCTGGGCATGATCGATCACAACATGATGGCCGAGTTCGCGGATGAGGCGGCGGCGGCGTCTGAGTCGGTCCCGGCCGAGGCCACCTTCAACTGCCCCGGGTGCGACCAGCCCCTGCCGCTCGGCACGAAGATCTGCGTCAATTGCGGGATCAATGTCGAGACCGGCCGTTCGATCGTGACCAGCCGGCGGCTCGACGAGAACCTCGTCTACAGCAACACCGAGCGGATTCTGCGCTGGGTGAGCTGGCTCTTACCCTTCGGGTTCTCCCCACTCGCCTCCGAAGCCATGGGGATGCGGCGCCCCTTCACCACATGGGCCGTCGTTCTCCTGACGATCTTGGTCACGTTCTGGTTCTGGTTCTCCACCAGCGCACAGATGAATACCCGCAAGGACCTGATGCTCTGGTCGGGCAGCGCGCCGTTGACCGCCGAGCACATCAAGATGAACTACCAGTGGACGGATTGGGGTGACGCGGATGCGCTCGACGCGGCGATCATGCGGGCGACGGACGAGGCTGAGGCGTCGAACTCCGACCGCATCGACATGGACCGGATCATCGTCGAGGCGCACGACACGCTCACCCCCAATCAGCAGTTCGTCGGCCGCTTCCAATCGCATCAGCTCCTGACGCACGCTCTACTGCACGGGGACATCTTTCATCTGGCGGGGAACCTGATCTTCCTGCTGATCCTGGGCGCGCGGGTGAATTGCCTCATCGGCAACATCGCCACGGTCATCGTCTATCCCCTGCTTGCCGTGGCCGCGGCAGGGATCCAGATGCTCACCAGCGCCGATACGGAGCCGATGGCGATGCTCGGCGCCTCCGGGGCCATCATGGGGATGGCCGGCATGTACCTCGTGCTGTTCCCTGTGAACCGCATGCACATGAGCGCCTGGTTCCGCTGGTGGTTCTACTTTCGCATCAAGTTTTGGACGATGCGCGGCTGCTGGGCCGTGCTGGCGTTCATCGCCTTCGACGTGCTGTACATCTTGATCGGGATGGAGACGGGGACCGCACACTGGGCGCACGTCGGCGGCTTCCTGGTCGGTGTTGCGGTGGCGTTGGGCCTGCTGCTGGGGCGCGTGCTCGACGCCGGCGGCGGGGATCTGCTCTCGGTCGTGCTGGGCCGCCACGCCTGGAAGCTCATCGGCCGCCCCGGCACGAGCGACCGCGTCGGCCTTCGTCTGCCCGGCGTGTAAGGGATGTCCCGCGCAACAAGCACAAATGACCTACCCCACGCTGGCGGCGCCGAGCGAGAGGATCTCGAAGATCAGAGAAGAAAAGAGAAGAAAAGAGAAGGAGAAGAAAAGAGAAGAAAAGGGAGAAGAAAAGGGGACAGGCTACTTTATTGACTCCATTCCCTTTCCATGTTAGACTGTTGCTATGCCTAGAATAGCTCGTGCAACTGCCGGCGGCTTGTGTTATCACGTTTTGAATCGCGGCAATGGTCGTGCTCGCGTGTTTCACAAGGATGGGGATTACCAAGCGTTCATCGACTTGATCGCCGAGGCGATCGATCGCATCCCCATGCGGGTGCTGGGCTATTGCCTGATGCCGAACCACTTTCATCTGATGGTTCGACCGTTCGGCGATGGTGAACTCAGCACCTGGATGCAATGGCTCATGACCTCTCATGTGCGGCGGTATCATGCACACTATCACAGTAGCGGTCACATATGGCAGGGACGATTCAAGTCGTTCATCGTCCAGAAGGATGAGCATTTTCTGACTGCGATTCGCTACATAGAGCGCAACGCACTGAGGGCCGGTCTCGTCAAGCGGGCGGAGGATTGGCGTTTCGGATCACTGTATTGGCGCACCGCTGGCCGACAGTTGGGGCTGCTCACTGACTGGCCGGTCCAGCGTCCGCGGCGATGGCGGGAGATGGTTAACAGACCACAGAGCGAAGCTGAGTTGGAAGCGCTGAGGCTGTGTGTGAAACGAGGCCGCCCCTACGGCGATGATCGTTGGGTTAAGCGTGCGGCCAAGCGTCACGATCTCCAGACTACGCTTCGCCCACTTGGTCGACCGAAGGGCCGTTCATAAAGTAGCCTGTCCCCTTATTCACTTTTAATTATTAAAATGTGACAGCGGCGAGCGAGAGGATCTCGAAGATCACGTGCGAGGCGAGCAGCGTCGTGATGTTCGCGTGATCCAAAGCGGGCAGAACCTCGACCACATCCGCCCCCACGAGATTCACGCCCACGCATTGTCGCAATAGCCCAAACGCCTCCGCCGAAGTGAAGCCGCCGCAGCACGGCGTCCCGGTTCCGGGCGCATAGGCGGGATCGACGCAGTCGATATCGAACGAGAGGTAGGTTTCGTCACTTGCGAGGCGTTCGATGAATGCCCTAACGCGGTCGTTCCCATCGCCGGTGCGCCACTGCTCGTACGTCACCACCTCGATGCCGTGCTCGTCAGCGTAGTCGAAGTCGTCGGCCGAATTGACCGGACCACGGATTCCGACGGTGAGCATCCGCTCGGGGTCGATCAAACCGTCTTCAATCGCGCGGATGAACGGCGAACCGTGCGTCCACTTCTCGTCCCAGATTACGTCGTAGGTATCAAGGTGCGCATCGAAGTGGAGTAGCGCCAGGCCACCGGCCGGTTTACCGCGGCGCTCCCAGGTCGCGCGGATGTTGGCGTAGGCGGTTGAGTGATCGCCGCCGATGGAGAGGAGCTTTGTGTGGTTGGGGTCGCCGATGGTTTGCGCGAAGCCGCAAGCGGCGTGGAGGGTTTCTTTGCACGAGTATGGATGAACTGGGGCGTCGCCGGCGTCGGCCAACGAGAATACTTCTGCGATATTCAGGTTGTGTTCGATATGCACCGGCTTGATGTATTGCGAGGCATCTCGAATCGCGCGGGGGCCGAAGCGCGCGCCGGGCCGGTACGTCACACCGCCGTCGAAGGGGATCCCATACAGGGCCCAATCGACGGGCCGGCGGCTCGGATCGACGGACTCAATCAGCGGGAAGCGGCAGAACGTCGCCACCCCGGCAAACCGCGGGTGCTTGCGAGCATCGGGCAAGGTGGTTCGCGGAGTCTTGTCGGACGGCATTTGGACATGGTCGGCGGTTTGGCGCAAAACGCAAGTCGCTTCCTTTTTCAGTCGTCCTGGCCCTTTTCTTCGCGCTGGCCGTCGTACCACAGATCCAGACCGTCACGTTTTCGGACACCTGCGGGGCCTCGGAGCATGATGACCGCACCACCGGCGAGCAACTGAAAGACGCCGTGTTGTCTGAGCTTGCGTCCGGACGTTTGGACATGCTGGATCAGGACCACGAATCGCCCCCGACGACGCAGCGCCATGGCGAGCCAAACCTCTTCCGAGGCATAGAACGCCTCATCGAACCCGCCGACCGCCTCGAATGCGCTGCGCGACATGAACATGAAGCATCCGCCGACCATTCCACTGAGGTGCATGAGCTGTTGAACGATCGCCGCGGTGAAATGTGCTGCGAGTGAGAGTCGACCTCTGAATTTGATCGTAGCGCCGCCGCCGATCGCGCCGTTATCAAGCGCGCGGATCGCAGCGCGGAGTGTCGCAGCAGGTACCAGCGTGTCCGCATCAACAAAGATGAACACCTCGCCCGCCGCATTCGCAGCGCCGGCGTTTCGTGTGGCCGCAATCTGGCGATTCTCAACATTGACGACTCGAGCGCCGGCCGCCTCGGCGACCTGCGCTGTTTGATCAGTTGATGCATCGTTGACAACAATGATCTCGTAGTCACGCCCAATCGCGGTAGCAGCGACTTGCAACTGCTTGACCGTCGCTTCGATCAGCGCCTCTTCGTTGTAGGCGGGGATGATGAACGAGAGCATC
>JADFNO010000202.1 GCA_022563315.1 Planctomycetota bacterium
TCGCCGGGCAGATACGCAAGCTCGCCGCGCAGATCGATCAGGTCGATCGTGCGTGGTGAGTCATTGTGCTGCTCCCTCAGATGCACAGTGATGTCGTTGAGACGAATCTTCGTCGGGGGGATGCCGCTCAGCGTCAACGGCGCTTCGGCGTGCGGTTTGGGTGATTCTGCGTCGGTTTCATCAGTGGGTTCGCCCTTGACGACCAGATCGATCAAGGTGGTCGAGCCGTCCTCGCGGATTTGGCCGGTGAGGGTGCCGGTGATATCGACCTCGAGCAGATCGATCGTGCCCAACCACAATGCGAAAAGTCCTGCGCTGAGATCAATGTCCATGTTCGCGGCTTCGTTGCCATCGGTGTCCGTGATGCGCAGTCCGTCGATGGTCTGCGGTCCGATCCACCCGAGATCGAGGTGGTCGAACGCGACGGTTCCGTTGATGTGCTGTTGAAGTTTGCTGCGAAGGATGCTCTGCCCGAGCCCCCAATTCACGAAGGTTGGGGCGAAGGCGACAAGCAGCGCAAACACGACGAAAAGGATGCCCAAGCGCAGGAGCGCCTTCTTGAACTTCGATCTCGGTTTGGCGGTTGTCTTGGACATCGTAATGCGACGAACGCTGCACGCGGGCGGTGATTACCCAGTGTTGCTTCTTCCTCCATGGTATTCGTGATCGCCCCCGGCGGTCCGTCCCGCCGCCCCAGCCTCGGCGCAGGGAACACGCGGGTGAGCGAATGTGCCCCGGATCAGCGCGTCAGGCCGCCTGGTTGATCTGGACGGGGCTTGCCTCGGTGAACCGGTCCGTGAACTGAATGCCCAGCGTCGATCGGCCATCGACGGTCCGTTGTGATCGAACCACCCGCGCGGGGCACATCTCGTCCCGCAGCAGGATGCCCTGACGGCGTTTCATGGCGATGCCAAGGTACAGCAGCTCGCCCAACACGGGGCAGATCGGCCGATTCACCTCGATCAACGCGCCGCCGTCGGAGAGGTTCCAGACCGTCCCCGGCACATACTTCCCTGATCTGGGGTCGAAGAGCTTGCAGGGGCGGGCGAGATTGGTTCGCTCGTGGGCTCGGCGGTCGGTTTCTGGCATGATGAGGCCTCCACTTCGGGGTGGCTTCCCGAGGCATTATCGGCAGCGGCGAGAGGTCACTTTCGCCGACCTCCAAAGGTAGCGGCGATTCGTGGGCGAAAGCCGCTTCCCCGTGCCGGGAGCCTATCCTTGTTTTCGATGCCCGAAACGCTCACTTGCCAAGCGCCCGCCAAGCTGAACCTCGCCCTGTCGGTGGGGCCGCCGGGCGAGGACGGCATGCACCCTATCTGCACCTGGATGATCGCTATCGATCTGTGCGATGAGCTGACCGTCACCCGCCTCGAAGCCGACCGCCTCTCGCGCTATGCCATCCTCTGGCACGAGGACGCCAAGCGACAAAGTGACATCGACTGGCCGATCACCCGCGACCTGGCGGTTCGCGCACATTTGGCCTTGGAGCAGCACACGAACCGCCGGCTGCCGGTGCAGTTGAAGCTCCAGAAGCGGATCCCCGTGGCTGGCGGGCTCGGCGGGGGATCATCCGATGCCGCGGCGATGCTTCGGACGGTCAACGAGCTCTATGACTTGGGCCTGTCGATGGAGCAGCTGCGCGAAATCGCGGCGGGGATCGGCTCGGACGTCCCGTTTTTCATCGCCGGTGGCAGCGCGGTCGTCCAAGGGTTCGGCGATGAGATCGAGCATCACGACCGGGCGCCCCAGCTTCATGCGGTCATCGTGTTCCCCGAGACGATGTGTCCGACCGGGCATGTTTACAGCGAGCTGGACGAGCTCTCGCCGGGCCCGTTGCGAGCCGACGAAGTGCAATCCTTGATCCGTTTGTCCCGCATGTCCGCGGCGCCGCCCGAAGCGGTGTTCAACGATCTTACCCAGCCGGCCATCCGCGTCGCGCCAGAACTTGAGGGGCATCTGGCGAAGCTGACCGAGCTGGCCGAGCGCCCCGCACATGTGGCGGGAAGCGGTTCCAGCCTCTTCGTTCTCTGTGATGATGCGCTGCACGCGCAGGATCTCGCCGAAGCGATCGAACAGCGCCTCGATCTGCCGGCCGTAGCCGTTCAACCTCACGAGGTGTGTAATGTCGCCGCCGAATGACTCCCCGGTGTTGCGTTGCGCGGGCAAAGATCTACGAGCGATCGTTACTGTATTGATAGTTACCATCGTCGTGTTCGGTGTCGATCTGATCGGCAAGGCGTTGGCGTTCCGGTTCGTGGCCGGAGCACCCGTCTCGCCGGAGTCTGTCCCGGCCCACGAGGCGGTCGGCGTCATTCCCTACATCTTGAGCTTGAAGCTCGTTGCCAATCGCGGCGCCGTATTCGGGATCGGACAGGATCAGCGCCTGGCGTTCGTCGTCGTGGGCGTGGTGGCGGTGATCGTCGTCGTCATTGCGTTCTTGCGCTCGGCGGCGCATCGGCGCTTCCTGCACGTGGCATTGGCCCTGATCCTTGCCGGTGCGATCGGCAATCTCTACGACCGCGTCATGTTTGGAATGGTGCGCGACATGCTGTGGCTGTTCCCCGGCGTGAAGCTCCCGTTCGGCTTGACCTGGCCCGGTGGGGGAAGCGACGAACTGTACCCCTGGGTGTTCAACATCGCTGACGCGTCGCTCCTCGTCGGCCTCGGCATCCTCATGCTGGGAATGTATCGTGAGGATAAAAAGAGCGCGAAGAAGAAGGCGCTAGGCACTGGGCATTAGGCATTGGAGGTGAAGGGGGAAGACGGTATGCGCCGGTGCGCTCTCACTTGCGTTTGCGCTTTCGCCCGGCGGTTGCCTGCTTGTAGAGCGCCCGGATCGTTTTGATTTGGCCGGTGTGGTAGGCGTCGTGCATCGCGAGTCCGGTGATGTGCGACATCGGAACGCCTGAACGCTTGTTCTTCGAATCGAGCTTCGACCACGGCGCGGTTGCGACCGCCTTGCGAAGCGCTTCATGCGCATCAGCTAAGATCGTGAGGTACTGCTTCCATTGGGTATCACTGAGCTTCCTCGGCGCCGCAAACCAATTGCTTCCGGTTAAGGGGAACGATCCACGCTTTCCGCCGGTGATTCGTCGGGCTGTGGTGTACTTCCAGTAGGCGCTGTGCAAGACGATCTCGGCGATGCAGCGTCGGCCGGGGCCCGTCGGCCACGCGGCCTCCTTTGCTGAGACTCGCCCAATCGCGCTGCGAAGGCTCACGCCCATCCACCCGGTTTTGTCGTACCCCTCGTCAAGAAGACGAAGCAGAAGTTCGCGCTGAACGGTCTGAGTGGTCGGCTTGGTCATCGTTTCCTCCCGGGCCCGTCTGGGCCCATGTCCAGGGCAGAAGCCCCTTTTGAGTAACGCTCTAATACGATTTAGAGCATTACAAGGTTGAATCATACGCCGAAATGGGTAATAGTCAAGAGGAATCTAGGTGGTTACGGCAATGGACGAGCCTTGGATTGAGCTGCTCAACAGCGACTGGCACGACTTCAGGAGCCAGGGTCCGGCCGAGGACAGGCTGGAGAGCCCCCAATGGGTGGGAGGCTTCCTGGCCCAATGGAAATTATCCCCGCGGGTGGTCGCCGCCAAATCTACGCGGATCGGTCTTGGCGAACTCCGTTCGCTGCTGAAACGACTCGTGCTCACCATCGCCGAGGGGCAACGCCCCCACCCGGATGACCTTGAAACGCTCAACGCGTACCTCGCAGCTGGGCCGTTTCATTGCCGGCTTCAATACATGCCTGAGGCCGACCGCGTGTATTACCTACGGATGGAGCCGGTTCGAGAGAACCTCCGAACGACGCTGGCCCATATCGCCAGATCCTTCGCCGAGGTTCTTGTTGCCGGTGATCCAGCGCGGATCAAGTTGTGCGAGAATCCGGATTGCCGTTGGGTCTTCTACGATCGCAGTCGCAGCCGTACCCGCCGGTGGTGCGAAGGGGCGAGTGGCTGCGGCAACTTGCTGAAGGTCCGTCGCTTCCGTGAACGTCAGAAGAAGAAGCGTGGCAAACCGCCGTCTCGTTCCACGCGGCGAGATTGACCTCTGCCAACGAGCCGTACAATGGCCCCAGAATTGACCGCGTGCCAAACCCTACCGAAGCCGACCACTGACCACTGAAAACTACCCCATGACGACTCCCACGACTTCCGAGTTCGTACCGATTGATCTCGACGCAAGTAACTGGGCCAACCTTCAGCCGCTGTATCAGGCGCTGCTGGATCGCGAGCTGAAGTGCAGCGGGTGTTTAGAGACGCTGATTCTGGATCGTAGCGAATTGGACGCTGCAGCGAGCGAGGCATACGCGACGCTGTATATCAACATGACCTGCCACACCGATGATGAGCAGAAGAAAAAGGCGTACCTCGCGTTCGTCGAGAACGTCCAGCCACAGCTCAAGAAGATCGGGTTCGAGCTGGACAAGAAAATCGTCTCCAGCCCGCACGTCGGTGATCTCGAACAGAAGCGCTACGAGGTCATGCTGCGCGACTTGACCGCGGAGGTGGAGCTTTTTCGTGATGAGAACGTGCCGTTGCAGACCGAGGATACGAAGCTCGGCCAGCAGTACAGCGAGCGGTGCGGCGCGATGATGGTGACCTTTCGGGGCGAAGAGAAGACGCTTCCTCAAATGGCCAAACATCTGGAGGAGACCGATCGCGAAACACGAGCCGAAGCATGGCGACTCGTGACCGAACGGAGATTCCAAGATCACGAGCGACTCAGTCACATCTTTGATCAGATGATCGAATTTCGGCAGAAAATCGCCCGCAACGCCGGCTTCGAGAACTATCGCGACTACATATTCAAGGCCAAGCACCGATTCGATTACACCCCGGCCGACTGCGAGGCCTTTCACCAAGGCGCCGCTGAGGTTTGCGTGCCGGTGTTCCGGCAACTGAACAGCCAGCGTGCCGAGTCGCTAGGCGTTGACCCGCTTCGGCCATGGGATTTGGCGGTGGATATCAAGGGGCGTGATCCGCTGCGGCCGTTTGACGAGGCTGAACAGATGGTGGCGGGAACGTCGCGCCTGTTTCATCGCATGGGTTCGGCGCTGGGCGACATGTTCGACACATTGCGCGGGGGTGATTGTTTGGACCTTGATTCGCGCAAAGGCAAAGCGCCGGGCGGATACCAGGAGATGCGCGATCGAAGCCGCAAGCCGTTCATCTTTATGAATGCGGCGGGCATGCAGGGCGATCTGGAGACGATGATCCACGAGGCCGGCCATGCCTTCCATTCCATCCTTTGCAAGCAGGAGCCGCTGCTTCACTACCGCCACGCGCCGATCGAGTTTGCGGAAGTGGCGTCGATGAGCATGGAGCTTTTGGCGCACCCCTTTCTCGATGAGTTTTACGATGAGGCCCAGGCCGCTCGCGCGAAGCGCACGCACCTGGAAGAGATGGCTCGGCTGCTGCCGTGGATTGCCACCATCGACGCGTTCCAACATTGGATCTATACCAACCCGACGCACAGCCGTGATGATCGCACCGCGTATTGGCTCGAACTGAACGATCGTTTTGGGGCGGCGGTGAGTTGGGACGGAATCGAGCAGTTCCGCGCCGTGAGTTGGCAGCGGCAGCTTCACTTGTTTGAGGTGCCGTTCTATTACATCGAGTACGGCATCGCGCAGCTCGGCGCATTGCAACTTTGGTTGCAGTACAAGCAGGACCCGACCAAGGCGATCGACAACTACACGCGCGCGATGTCGCTGGGCGGTTCCCGTCCATTGCCGGAGCTGTTCGCCGCGGCTGATCTCACCTTCGACTTCGGCCCCGAAACCATGAAGCGCCTCATGGACGAAGTTCAAAACGAACTGGAAAAGCTGCCGCTATGAGAGAAAAAGGGGTCGGGAGTCGTTTCTCCAAATCGCGGCTGAAAGGTCAATA
>JADFNO010000203.1 GCA_022563315.1 Planctomycetota bacterium
TCGAGAAGCTTCTGCCGGCCGCGAAGGCGGTCACGATTGTAATTGGTATCGTCCTGCTCGGCGCGTACGCCCACCACGAGTTGTACAAGTACCACCCCTTCATGGAGACCGTTGGTTACACCTTCCTCGGACTGTTCTTTGCGGCCGTCCTGGTGCGCGCTGTGGCTGGGGATTTACCCGCCATCGTCCTGCGTTTCCTTAACGGTCGAACTTTGGCCTACCTTGGGCGACGCAGTTACGCCCTCTACATCTTCCACTGCCTCCTGCTGGTATCACTCCGCCGGTACTTCCACTGGCAACCGCTGGGTGATGCAATGGGATCGGTCGTTCTCGGCTACGCTGTCCATCTCGTTGTGGTAACCGGAGTCACGATTGCGGTGAGCCATCTGAGTTGGCATATGATCGAGAAGCACTTCCTGGCTCTGAAGCGTCATTTTGCATACGAGGAGCACAAGCCCGACCGGGTGATCCCGAGCTCCGCTCACCACGAGACGGCGAGGAGGGATGCACCCGCGGTGGCACCCGCGGCGGCGCGATGAACCGCCTCTCGAGTCAATGTTTCAGGAAAACTTCGGGGCGTGGCGATTCGCTGTCAGCTATTTCAGCTTGTGGCGGCCGGTGTCGTCGTGGCTCTTGAGATCGCCATCGCTGAATCGCGACGAAACGCGGAGGGCCTGCCAAGCCGAGTCATCCAGATCCCGTGCGTACCCAGGGTCGCCGGTCGTCCCGGGATCGCGATTTGCCACGCGTTTCCACCAATCGGCGAGTTGATCGCGATTGGTGCGTTCAATCCCTTCGGGATCAGACCGAATCTGATCGATGGGCGAGAGCGTGGACCGGAAGTCGTTCATCTTCCGCAGGGCGCGCTGACTCGTCCACGCCTCGGCCGGCGTCCCTCCCCAGCTCGAGTCGATCAGGCCGACCGGCACACCGAGTTCACGATGCAGCTTCCTCCCGAAGAAGTAACCCGTCGCGCTGAACGTGCGCACCGTCTCCGGCGTGCATGGCTTCCATTCACCCTCGACGTCCTTGACCGGTTCAGTGGCGAACACGTTCTTCACGTCGAAGAACCTGATGGCTGGATAGTCGGCTTCGATGATCTCCTTTTCGTGGCCATCCACGCCCGAGTAGCTCGGGCGAATGTTGCCCACCGGCATCTCCATGTTCGACTGACCGGAGCAGAGCCAGACTTCGCCGATCAGGACGTCCTCGATCCTGATGGTATTGGAACCCTCGATGGTGAGTTGATGCGGCCCGCCGGCGCTAGGTGTCGGTACGCGAACGATCCATTCGCCGGCGTCATCGGCCGTTGTGGATGCATCGCCGACGTTCCAACTCGCCGCGATACGGATTCGTTCGCCGGGCAGCGCCCAACCCCAGATGGGCACGTCCGTCCGTTGCTGCAGAACCATGTGGTCGCGGAACAGCGCCGGCAGCCTGACTTCCGCTTGGAGTGGGGCGGTTGTGACGAGAATCCAGGCACCGGCAAGAAGCCGGCGGCGTAAGCTCATTCGATGGGAACTCTGAAAGTGCATTGCCTAGCCTCCTGCAGCGCGATCCAGTCAGCGTATGTGCTGCGGAAGGCCCGTCAACTGGAGGGCATAGGTCGGGGTGGGGCCGGGTGCGTGACAGAATCGGCGGCATTCTTCTTGCGGTATTCCGCAGAGCGTGCCCCGGAGGGGCGTTCGAACTTAGCCTTCCGCGGAGTGCTGGGATAGCCGACCGAGAGTTGAACTGAGTCCCGTATCCATGAAGAGGCTATCCGTTGTCAAGTGCCGTTTCGCATTTCTGAACCATCTCCAGATGGCGTCAGCCCCCTTTCCGGGGGGGATTGAAGCCGAGGGGTCTGGGGGCGAGTAGCCCCCAGGGCATACCGATAGCGTACCGAACGTCCATACGGTTCGGCTAAGGAGACCGCGGTCCACGTATCCATTCGGCCTCGTGCTCGCGCGTGTGCCACGGTGCCAACTATGTCGCATCCGAGCGGCGGCTCATGTAGGGACACGGCCTTGTTGTCGGGAGCGACCCCGACTCAGGCCAACGGGACTTCAGCCTGCGACGCTCGATGCGGCCTGCGATACCCTCGACCGTCGTTCACGGTGCTCAGGGCTGGCCGGCATACGGGTTCCAACCTCCCGGGCATTGCCCAGGAAGGCTGGGACATAACGGAACGCTTCATCCTTGATCAACAACATCCACGCATCCTCCAACATTCTCCGAGCGACGGCGACGATCGCCGTCTTCTTGTTCTTCTTTTGTGCCACGCGATCGAACAACGCCCGGTACACGGGCACCCGAGGTGCGGCCATCCAGGCGGCTTCGATCAGCACGCCGCGCAGGTGCGCCGATCCTTGGCGGGTGATGTGACCGGACCAGCGTTTATCGTTGCTGTCCCGGTGTCTGGGCACCAGTCCCGCGTAGTTGGCCACGGCGGCTCGGCTGCGAAACCGTGAGATATCTCCCAACTCAGCCAGAATCGTCAGAGCGGTAATCAGCCCAATGCCCGGCATGGTCTGGAGCAACGCCGCAGGCTTGGACCACCGCGGCTCACGCATCACGGTGCGCAAGCATGTCGTTGATTGTTTGATACTCTCATCGAGTTGATCGATCAACGTCCGGAATCGATCCAGCGTGATCCGCCCCGCCCGGTCGAGGTCCAACTGATCGAGGAACGTGTCGCCACGCGGGCCGAACAAATCACCGGCCGGGGTCAAGATGCCGCGACGGTGCAGGATTGCATGCACGCGGTTTTTGACCATCGTTCGGATCCGCACCAGGTCGGCCCGCGCCCGCAGGTGCTCACGCAGAGCGAACTCGTCATCGTCGGGCATGTAACAGGTCGGCAGCTTGAAGTTCGACCGGGACAGCTCGGTGAGAATGTCCGCGTCCACCCGGTCGCACTTGTTCACGCTTTCGGCGATGACCCGGAGCTTCCGGGCGTGGAGCACGTCGGCGGTCAGGTCGATCCCCGCCTCTTTTCCCAACCGGGTCAGGAGCCGTTGGATGGCCCGCGAGTTGCTGGTGCTTTCCATCACCACACGAATCGACTCGCCCGTCTCCTTCGCCCGACGCATCAAGGGGGTGAAGAACTCCCCGAGGTCGAACACCGTGTTGCCGGAACGTCCTCGGGCCAGGGGTTGACCGTCGGCGTCTTTGGCGTTCAATACGGAGTTGCGAATGTGTACGTCCATACCCACGTGAATCATGGCTGTCCTCCAAGAAGGTCTTTGGCGCGAAACAACGCCGAAAGGTACGCCTCAAGCGTACCGGAGGACAGCCTCTTCATGACATTAGGGACGGATGATTTCTCAGTCGGTAACCGTTCACGGGTCGGCGGCAAGTAGTGACGGGCCTGGCTGGCCGGTGAAATAGGCATGGACGGTCCGTTCGAGGAAGTCGAAGACTGATTGGCCTTGTTGTGCGCAGGTCGCCATGACCGTCCAGATTCGCTCGCACCATTGGCGACCCGCTTCGCTTCGTGTTCCCTGGGTAATGCGGCGATCAATCACCACGAAGCGAATGGCCTGCTCGGCCAGGTTGTTCGTGGGGTCAATGCCCGGTGTGGTGATGAAACGGAAATAGGATTCTCCGTGAAGGCGAAAACGCTCGGCGAGATTTTGGGCTTGCCGGTGTTTCGGGGCCAGCAGGGCCGCCGCAATCAGATCGCGGCGGGCTTGCTCCAAAACTCGATGAAATCCGACTTCCGTCATCGTCTCGCGCCGATGAATCACATCGAACAACCGCCGCAGGCCGTCCAATACCCGCTCACCGTAACGCCGCGCAGCCCGCTCGGGTAATGTGGTCAGGAACTTCACATCGCGAATCAAGTGCGCCAGGCAGAACTGCAGTTGAACCCCGATGTCCTTCATGTATTTGCGGTAGGCGGAGAAGTAATCGCAACCCAACACCCCGTTGAACTCCTCACCCAACACTTCCAGCAATACCTTCGACCCGCGGGACGGATCGATCTTGAACAGCGTGTACAATTCCGCCCGAAAACACCATGTCCACAAGCGTTTCTTGTTCTCCTTGTGCCCGGTCTCGTCCACATTCAAACACGCCTCAGTGGGCAGGCGATGCAGCAGATCATCATAAACACCCTGCAATGCCCGGCTCACTTTGTGGATCACTTTGGCGAGCTGGCCGCGAGAGATCGTAATCTTCATTACGTCACGGAGGAACTTGCGGATCGTCGAGAACGAGGCATGACATCCGCCTTTCAGGTAGGCCACCAATGCCGTGAGACGCGTACCCACCAGCCCGCCCTTTTCCACTTCCGGCGGCAGCGGGGCATAGTGCAACTTCTCGCAACGACCACAGTAATACGCCAGGCCACGATGCTCGTCGATGCGTATGGGCGACTCGACAATCTCCGCCTGCTGAACCACGCGGGCCGCCGCCCGGGCGCGTTTCACCTTGCCCCAGGGCCAGCGCACACTAAGTCCCTTGCGCCGCAAGGACTTGCATCAAGAACTCGTTGTTCCAGCCGGCTATTTCGCTCTTCCCTTTGATGCTGTGCTTTGAGGGATGGCGTTTGAGCAGGCTGATCGCGAAGCGACGTAGCCACGAGAGATTGCTCGCCGCGAATCGTTCGCGCGTGCGACTCTGGTCCTCGTTGAATGTCACATCCAGTACCCAGTGCAATGAATTCTCGATGCCCCAATGACCACGGACGGCCTGGGCGAATCGTTCGCCGCTGAGGTAACAACTGGTGATGAAGTAACGCACATCACCGTCCGTCGTCCCGTCGCTTTTCTCCATCGTGCGAACCGCCATGCCGACGGCCGTCGCACCCGGCCACTCATCCTTCCAACGGGCATCGCTCGGAATTTTCGCCAGCACATAACATCGCTCATCGCGCCGGCCATGACCCTTCTCCGACGTCTGATGTTGGCGGTGCGGCATCTTCAGCAAATCGTCCTGACGCTCATCACTGAACAAGTCCTTGATCGCATCGTGCAACTTGGGTTGGTTGTCTTTGACGGCGAGAACATAGTCGCCCTTGGCGTTGACGATCTTCTTGGCGATGGCCTTTTGGCAACCCATCGCGTCGATCGTAACGATCGCACCTTGTACGTCGATCTGATCGATTAGCTCTGGAATTGCAGTGATTTCGTTAGATTTCTCCTCGGTCGCCACTTGGCCAAGTGCCAGACCGTGTTCACTTGCCCAGGCGCTGACCAGATGCAACGGGCCAAGCCCACGGCTTCGATCATGCGAGCGACGCATCGTCTTGCCGTCGATCGCGATCGTCGGACGCGTCTCTTCCTCTTTGCCCACCAAGCTTATCATCCACGATTGAAAACAGGTTTGGAACGCTTCGGGTTTGAGCAAGGACAATACGCGACGAATACAATCTCGTGATGGAATGCCGTTGGGCAACGCCAGGAATTCGTCCAACCAATCCGCCTTGGCTTTGGCCCAACGTTCGATCGATGTCGGACCGGAACAGCCAACGATCACGCCGCACACTGCAATCGTGATCACATCGACCAGCAAGTGGCGACGATTGAGCGTGTGACGTGGATCGGGTAGCGACTCGAAGTGGTGGACAATGGAGTCCAACGAAACATTGGCCTGGGGCATCGGGAGTCCTTTCCGTAAGCATTCCTTGCCTATCCATAGTGGCAAGTCGGCGACAACAATACCCGATCACCAGGCATCGCGCCAGACCCCCTAAACTACCCAGTTATGCGCGCTGGCCCTGGTCACTCCTCCCTTCCGCTTGCCTTTGCGCGACGCCGTGCGCCTGCTGCCAGTCGACCTGATAGGAGAGCCTTCGTGAGGCGACGTTCTCTCAGACTTCTGAACAGGCACCGACGGCCCGACCGGTGATCTCCGGGCGCCTCTCGCGGAAGAAGGGGCACAACG
>JADFNO010000204.1 GCA_022563315.1 Planctomycetota bacterium
CGCGCTCGTCCGGATAGGTGACGGGCTCTTCACCATTTCGACGGCGTAGATAAGGATGAACCATCTTTCCCTGAATCGGACCCGGGCGAACGATCGCCACTTCGATTACCAAGTCGTAAAAGCATCGCGGGCGCAATCGAGGCAGCATCGACATCTGCGCACGGCTCTCGATCTGAAATACGCCAATCGTGTCGGCAGCGCAGATCATGTCGTACACAGCGGGGTCTTCCGAAGGAACGGTGTGCAATTCAAGTGTCCGCCTCCCCCCATTTAGCCCCCGGTGAATACACCGGGGGCGGACCGCCGTGTATTCACGGCGCGCTAAATACTGTCCATTCACCAAATCAAAGCACTTGCGTATACACGTCAACATCCCCAACCCCAACACATCCACCTTCAACATTCCCAAGGCGTCAATGTCGTCTTTGTCCCATTCGATGACGGTGCGATCTTTCATCGCTGCGTTTTCAATAGGAACCAACTCGCACAATGGTCCTTTGGTGATAACAAACCCGCCAACGTGTTGGGAGAGATGTCTCGGGAAACCGAGAATCTCATTCATACGCTGCACGAGATGATGGATGGTCGGATCGTTGGGGTTCAGGCCGAGCTCACGGAGACGATTCGGCCGAAGCTTGCCCTTTTCCCACCAATCCATGCTTTTGGAAAGTCGATCAACACAATCCAACGACAGGCCAAGCGCTTTGCCGACTTCGCGCACCGCACTTTTACCACGATAGGTGATCACCTCGGCGGTGAGTGCTGCTCGCTCACGCCCATATTTGCTGTAGATATATTGAATCACCTCTTCACGGCGCTCGTGCTCGAAGTCAATATCAATGTCCGGCGGCTCGTTGCGCTCGCGACTGACGAATCGCTCAAAGAGCAAATCGATTCGATCGGGATCAACAGCCGTCACGCCCAGGCAATAGCACACCGCTGAGTTGGCGGCCGCGCCGCGCCCCTGACAGAGAATCCCGCGCGACCGAGCGAACACCACCAGGTCGTACACAGTGAGGAAATACGGAGCGTAGTTCAGCTCGTCGATGAGCGCGAATTCGTTTTCAATCTGTCGGCGAACTTTCTTAGGCACACCGTGCGGATAGTGTTTCGCCGCACCTTGCCACGTGAGATCGATCAAATACTGCATGGGCGTTCGATGGGGCGGACAGATTTCATCCGGATACTCATAGCGCAGCTCGTCGAGGTTGAATGCGGCTGCGCGATTGGCGATTTCAACTGTGCGAGTGATGGCTTGAGGATGTTCAGCAAATAACCGGGCCATCTCCTGGGGCCGCTTGAGGTGACGTTCCGCATGAGCAAAGAGACGAAAGCCCGCTTCGGGAAGCGTGCAACCGAGTCTGATGCATGTCAGCACATCCTGCAAAGGACGGCGATCAGCAACGTGGTAATGCACATCGTTGGTCGCGACCAGCGGCGCCTTGGTGTGATGGGAAAGCGCGATCAGTTGAGCAAGGCGTTCACGATCGTCCGGGCCGTATAAACATGATGACGCGATCGAGAGGCGATCATCATCGAACACCTGCTTGAATCCACAAACAACATCGATGAAATCCTGATCAAGAACGATCGGCGGCACAACAATCGCAAGCAATCCCTCATGATGCTCGATGAGATCATGCAACGTAAGCTCACATTGACCCTTCGGCGCTCGGCGTTTGCCAAGCGTAAGCAAACGACACAATCGGCTGTATGCAGCACGATTCGTCGGATATACCAGCACGGAGAGCGGCGGTGCTTCAGGTTGTGTTTGAAGCTCTACGCGACATCCGACAACAAGCGGGATGCCGATGTCCTTCGCGGCGATGTGGGCGCGGACGATGCCGGACAACGTGTTGCGATCAGTGATCGCGGCGGCGCAATGCCCAAGTGTAGCCGCTTGCTGAACAAGCTCCTCGGGATGACTGGCTCCATGCAGGAACGTGAAATTACTCGTGACGTGAAGTTCAACGTAAGCTTCATCATGTGCGCCTTCGCCCCCGGTGTATTCACCGGGGGCTAAATGTTTCCACGGATGCGGCTTGATCTTTGGTTGAGGTTGTTCGGGCATGGTTGATGTCCTTTCAACTCATGCCCACAAGCCGTGCACGAACCATCGCCCGGTCTCGACGACGCGGTACACCCACAACCAACACCCGCGCTCATCCTGGACTTTGAAATAATCGCGAGCCCCCACTTCGTTTTTTTTCCCTCCGGTGTATTCACCGGGGGCTAAGTGCCACCATTCACATGCAATGCGCTCGGGCCCGGCGCTGGCGGTAATCCGTTGCTCCATGCCACGCCAGCGCAGCTGCGCAGGTGGACCGTCCGGGGTCAACGCCATCACCGTGATCGGCTCGGGTCGCTCCAGCAACACCGGCGGTCGATCCGCGTCGATAATCCCTTCGTGCCTGTTCCGGGGGCGTGCCTGTTCCGGGGGCGTGCCTTCGTGCCTTCTTTCACCCATCACAGATTGATATCGAAATGCGCGCTCCGGCACATGCGTTTCAATCATCTCAGCGCGCATGATGCGGTCCGAGCCAAGTCGATTGGCCAGCGCATCCACCAACGCACCGACATCGCGGTCCACATTCCCCGCCGCCTCCGCATCACTGCCCCACTGCTTCATCTGCACGTGTGAAAGCCTCGCCCAACGCTGTGCGGTCAACACCACTCGCTCCACGCCGTACCCGAGATTGATCGATTCCACCCTCGGCCCAAGCAACGACCAAAGATGCTTCGCGTCCCGGCTCGGGCGACTGAGCGTGATCGTTTCTCGAATCGGCGGCGCGTCAATTCGGTCGAAGCGCAGCTCGAGGAGGCGAACACCGCATTCACGTTGTTGTAAATGCTCGGATAATTCCTCCAACAACTCGCGAACGGCCAACTGGATCGCTTCGAGCTGCGTGGTCGGCCCGGCAAAGATCCGCTCGACCATCGGCGGCTCAATGGGGCGAACCGGATCGATCGTTTCCGCCGCTTTTCCCATCGCCTGATCGAGCCGCCCAAGCAATGGCGCTCCGAAGCGCGCACCGAGCGATGATCTCGGTAACTTCAACAGGTGGCCGATTCGATCGATGCCAACTTCACGCAGCGCCTCGATCGTCGCTTGATCGACGCGCAACGCAGCGATTGGAAGCGGTTCGAGCGCCTTTCGTTCACGTGCATTGGGAACAATGAATTGGTCCGGCGAACCGAATCGAGCGATCGCCCAGGCGCAGGCGAATGTCGATGCGGAGGCCAAACGATTTTGGAATCCCAGATGCGCAACGGCGGTGGTGATGGCGGTGAGCAATTGTCGCTCGCCGTGAAACAAACGTTCGCAGCCGGCGATGTCGATCAGCACGCCATCCGGCGGATCAACCGCGACGATCGGCGAGAACCGCAGCGCCCATCTGGCCAGCGCTTTGAGTGCCAGCAGTTCACGGTGCGGCTGATGGAGCTTGACCAACACATTGCCGCGCGGCAGCAGCGCCCTGGCGTGGGCAAGCGTCATTGTTTCGCGCACACCGGCGGCGGCGGCTTGTTCACATCGTCTGACGACAATCTGCCGGCCGGCGGTCGTTGTATATAAAAGGATCGGCGGAACGTTGCGCGAAACGCTTGTCGTGCGCGCGGGTGCCATGCTTCGGCCCGATAGGGCGAAGCATGTGAACTGTTGTCGACCATGATCCTGCACGCTTCGCGGAGGCGCCGACGAAGCGCGGCGCCCCACATCTACATACTCCTTCGATCCCGGCTCAAGCCGATCTGCGGATCGAAGCGGGTCGCGGTTGCGCCGCAGGAGCAGGTCGACCGACCAATGGGGCATGTATAGCGACACCGCCCTGGGCACGATTCCACTCCATCGTCCACCGCCGTTCACATCCATCGTCGTGGCGGAGAACCTCTGATCCATGCTGCAATCCTTTGCAGCGCAGTAGTTGAACATTCCATGTGGGTGCTTTGCGTGTCGAAGGCGCACAGCTCACCAACCATCGTGTCGCGGCGGCGGAAAGACGATCCAACTCGTGAGGCGGGCGAGCGAGCAACAGCAAAGCCGAGCCGGCCTCAGCCGCCAGTTGCAGCCGACGCGTGTGCGCCATGACAAGTCCGCTTCCATCCGCGATGACCGCCGCCACCGCCGGACACCGCGCCGCCGATTCGATCGCCCACAATCGACCGGCTTGGTTTGGGCAATCAATGAACAACGAGTGTCGCAGCAGTTGTCGTTGGCAATCGTCACGGCGCATCAAGGCATGTGGATACGGCCAGCAGTGTTTACCGATCCAAACCACGCAGCGATTCGATGAATCTTCGAGACTGCATTGGGCCAGGTAAAGCAGGATGCCCATCGGCGGCGTCCAGCGCGGCAGCGGCGTTTGGAGTTTCGCTTTCGTCAACTGCGCCGCGTCGGTATGTTGGGATAAGTCCGCCAAGCCGAACCATTCGTGAACCGCCCCCCGGACAAGCCCCCGGATAAGCCCCCGGACATTCCCCCGAATACCCCCCTCACTAAGCCATCCGCAGGCGGCGGAGTCCGCCCCGCCCAGGCCGTCGCCCGCTGCCTGGCGGTCGATCGCCACGATCGGTTGATCGTCGCCCTGGAATCGGCCTTGCACAGCCTGAATCAGCGCATTGAGTTCTTCCAGCCGCTGCGATCGCATGGCGTTTCAACCCTCCTGCCAGAGCAATGATAGGTAATTGTTAGGGTATCACGCCACGGCAATCTGTCAAGAATCCCCGAAAAAGGGGTCGGGAGTCTTTTCCTAGAATCCGCGTTTTTGATACAATAAACCACGAATATGGAAAAAGACTCCCGACCCCTTTTTTAGGAGACAGTGACATGCCCAGGCGAGGCAGATCCATCCAAGGCGGGTCCGTCTACCACGTGCTCAACCGCGCGATTGGCAGCCTGACGTTGTTCACAAAGCCGGCGGACTACGAAGCGTTTGAGCGGGTACTCCAACTCGCCTGCCAACGCGAGCCGCTTCGGATTCTCTCGTATTGCATCATGCCAAACCACTGGCATCTCGTGGTCTGGCCACAAACGCATCGAGATGATCAAGTGTCGGAGTTCATGCGATGGCTCACACTCACCCACACGCAGCGCTGGCACGCACATTTTCACACCGCAGGCACCGGACCGATCTACCAGGGCAGATTCAAATCATTCCCGGTGCAAAGTGATGAGCATCTCTGGACAGTTGTACGCTACCTTGAACGCAATCCCAAACGCGCGAAACTTGTTCGGCGAGCAGAAGATTGGCAGTGGTCAAGTCTCTACCACTGGCAAAGAAACGATGATCTCGCCAAAACGCTGCTTCATGATTTACCGACATCTGCCGGTCAACGGCCGAGCGATTGGGTGGAGATTGTAAACCGGCCTCAGACCGAAGCCGAACTCGCTGAGCTTCGGCGAAGCGTGAAGCGTGGAAGTCCATTTGGTGACAGCAAATGGACGACGCATGTTGTGAATCGGTCCGGACTCGATGCGACGGTAAGGCCACGCGGCCGTCCACGAAAACACGTGTAAAAAGGGGTCGGGAGTGAATGCCATGTAGTTAAGCGGCAAGTTGCTGGCGTTGCAGACGTTGGCGCGCCTGGGCGCGGGGGATCGTGAGCAGACGGTGTTGCTTCGGGCGGCGTTTGACGGCGCGCGGCTCGATCCGGCCGGGACGCATCGGATTCACAACCAGAGGGAGCGGCGGATCCTTGTCCGCCGGGGCGCGTGGTCTCGCCTCACCCGCTCGCGCGCAGAGCGAACGCAGGGCATCGACGAAGCTGATTCGACGCG
>JADFNO010000205.1 GCA_022563315.1 Planctomycetota bacterium
CTGTGCGGGTTCAGAAGCGCACGAGCACTGCGATGATGTACCGATACAGCCTAGGCTGCGGTCTGAGATGGGGCATGTCCCGAATCCCCTCTTGTCCGACATGAACCGACCGACTACTTTTCTGCTACGAGATAGGCGATCCAGCCCTCGCAGGCCTCGCCCTCAGTGGTCGGCTTGAACTCGCCGTCGCCTTCCTCGGTCTCTTCATCCGTGCCTTCCCAATAGACGGTCACCTTGGCGAACCCGGCCTCGGTCAGCAGCTCCTGCAGCTCCGGCAGGGTCCACAACCGCCAGTCGTACTCGAACGCCTTTTTGATCTGCGAGCCGTCGGGGAATCGGAAGTGGATGTAATTGAGCGCGTCGCCGGTGATGGGGTTGTAGGCGTGCTGATCCCACACGTAGGTGAAACCCTTGACCTTGCGGGGCTCCTCCAACTCTTCGAACGACTCGCTGCCGCCATAGGCGTCCAGCACGAACATTCCGTCATTCACGAGCGACGATCGCACGTGCTTGAAGTACGTGCGCAGCGCCTCGCGCGTCTTGAACAGGTAGTAGCTGAAATTCATGGCCAAAACGCACTCGATGCGAGGCGTTCGCACAGTTCGCACATCGCCTTGACGAAGCGTCAACCGTTTGCGCTGCTCAGGATCGAGGCCGTCAGGTAGCTTTGCTTCACGCCACTTCAGCACGGTCGGATCGATATCGACGCCGATCGCGGTGTTGTCCTTGCGGCGTTTGACCCATTCGACGGACGTGGCCGCAGTTCCGCAGAAGTCCTCGCGCAGACGGCGCGCGAACCGCTTACGCCGTTCCTTCCACACTTGGTCGATAAACTCACATTCCGCTTCGGTATCCTGCACGGATAGTTCGTACAGTTCATGCTTGTCGCTGGTGGCTGCGGTTCGCTGGCTGCGACGCTTCTGCTTGCCTTTACCCTTGCTTTGGCCCTTGCGTTTCTTTGTCCGCGGGTTCTTTCGGCTCATAACGGCGTAGTGTAGCGAGCGACATCAATCGCGCTCGAACTCCCAGTCGCCCAGCACCCTGCGATGGCTCGCGCGATGATGAACCACGACCCGGCGGTGCGCGCGGGAGTCGTGCGGGCTGAGCTGTATCCGTATTGAGTTGCGGGTATGAGACAGATCTAGCGCAAGCGCTCCGGCATTCGCGTCTCCAGTAATGCCAGGAACTGCGGCGGGAGTGCGTGGTCGAGCGCTTGGGCGGCTCGTACGTGCCGCCACGCCGCTTGAGCCTCGCCGGCGTAGTAGCTCCAGATCGCCAACCGTTCGTGCGCCAAAGCATGGTCCGATTGTTGTCGAATCACCTGCTGCATCTGGTGCGTTGCTTCCGCGGACTCGCCGTTCATCCAGAGCGTGATCGCCAAGTTGAATCGAGCGTCCACGAACGCCGGATCAAGCTTGACCGCTGTGCGCAAGGCCGCCAACGCTTCGCTGATCTTGTTCTCCAGCCGTAGGGTCATTCCCAACCCGTTGTAGGCGTCGGCGAGGTCCGGGGCCCAGCGGATCGAATCCCGGTAAGCGCCGATCGCCTTGAGGCCCCGGCCGGCTTCAACCAGTTCCGCAGCTTCCTCAAAACGGGTCCAGCTGACATCGGCGTCGTATTCAGCGAACGGCTCGACCTCGACCACGCCGGTGTCGAATCGCAAACCCGAGATCGCCGTGGCGAATCGAGCTCGCTTGTAGTTGGTCTGGCCGGGCGTCGTGGTCGCTGCCTCTGCACTGGGCGGCGCACTTCCGGGGGTTCCGGGGCGTCCGGGGCGTCCGGGGGCGCGGTACGCCAAAACTTGACGAAGCTCGTCGGGGCTTGCCGCCGGACCCACCGCCACGTCCGGTCCCGTCGCCAGTTCGCAGCTTCCAACGAGCAGCATTGTGAATCCACATACGGTCCAAATCGTAAGTCTTCGCCTGGGCAGCATTGGTCTTCTCCGAGCGGGTGGCTGGATTGCAATTCGTCAATGAAACGCAAGGGCGCCCGTGATGCGCAGGAGATGCGCAGCGCGCACCGCCACGGTCGAACCACACGATCGTCCGTTTCGAGTCGAACGCTCGAATCCTCTTGCAAAGCAGGCACTTCCGATAAACCGGTCCCGTCATTTTCGCGGCTGCGCTGTCTGACATGGACGACAGATCGGCAGCACGCTTACCAGGAGATGCTCTTCATGCGCTGTGCGTCCAACGGCGGGTCGGGGCGACGTTCGCCTGTCAACAACTGGGCAAGAACCGTGGCCGCGGCCGCGCTGGCGCTCACCGTCTCCACCATCGCCCAGGACCCTTCCATCGGGTTGCCGGTGCGCATCGACATCGCCGGTGGCGTAAAGGCGGCCAACGAACCCTCCGTTTCGGTGAGCGAAACCGATCCTGGGCAGATCGTTGCCGCCTTCAACGATTGGCGCGAATCGACCGGCAACACCGAGCGGATTCGTTTGGGTGTGGCCGTGAGTCTCGATGGCGGGGCGACGTGGTCGGACTTCCTCCTCCGCCCGCCCACGATCAACCAAAGTCTCATCGAGGGCGACGCCATGACCGCCTACGACGATCGCACGGGGGCAATGTGGGCCGGCGCGATCAGCTTCACGGAAAACGGCGGGATCTTCGTGGCCCGCAAGGAGCCCGGCTCCGGCTCCTTCAACCCGGCGGTGATGGCGCACGTCAGTCCTGACGCCGACAAGTGCTGGATGGCGGCGGGACCGCGCCCAAATGAACCCGATTCCACTCGACTCTACGTCACTTTCAACGAGGGGGTGATCTGGTCCGACGACATGGGCGACACGTGGACCGTTCCTAAGCCGCTGGAGGGGTCAGGCGCCGGGTTCCTGCCGCGCGTGGGGCCAAACGGCGAACTCTACATCGCCTACTGGGACGGCGGCGCTGAGATGCGCCTGCACCGCAGCTTCGACGGTGGAGCGAGTTTCACCCTCCCCAAAGTCATCGCCGTCCGCATGGACATCTGGGGCAACGCCTCGTTCAACCCCCGCTTCCCCGGCACCTTCCGCGTCGCTCCGTTCGTGTACTTCGACGTCGATCACAATAACGGGACGCTCTATGCCGTGTACTTTGATACGACTGCCGTCATAGAGGGCAACTACAACATTGACCTCTATTTTTGCAAATCGGTCGATCAGGGCGAGACGTGGACGACGCCCGTGGTCATCAATGCCGACAACGATCCGCCGGGCGATCAGTTCTTCCCTTGGCTGGAGGTTGATGGCCAAGGTCGCATCCACATCGTCTACCTCGATTCGCGCAACACCGTTCAGGACGACAGTGCTAGTCTCGACAATGTCCACGGCATGTTTGATGCGTATTACATGGTCAGCGACGACGGCGGGGACAGCTTCCAGGAGTTTCGTCTCACGCCCAAGCCCTGGGACAGCGAGGACGACGGCTTGGACCGCGTGGCGCAATTTATCGGTGACTACCTCGGCCTGAGTGTGGCCGGCAACCGCGTCTATCCGGTCTACCTCAGCACTGCCAACGGCGACGCCGATATCTACACGAACGTGATCACCTTCCCCAACGACGCCGACCTCGATGGCGACGGATCGGTTGGTGTAACCGACCTGCTCATTCTCTTGGGAAGTTGGGGGCCGTGCGACGACTGTAATAATTGCCCCGCCGATCTGGACGGCGATTGTTCCGTCGGCGTCGCGGACCTGCTCATTCTGCTGGGGAATTGGGGGTAGGACGAAGAAGTCCCCGATGGAATCGGGATCTCCGCTACGCTTCGACATCAGGAAGAAGGCATCAAGGCATCGAAGGGTGGTGTGAGGTGTAAGTTTCGCGTCTTCTAGCGAGCCGGCTCGTCCCCGAGCCCGGTTGACGTTCAACCGCAAGGAATCTGCCTTGATCCGAGCTTCTGCGGAAAATTGAACGTGCCGACCGCCTACCCGTGGTAGACTGGCAAGCGCGTCGTGGGGCTGCCCGACCGACGACCGCGGGTGCGCCTGCTACGGCGAAAGGAGGCTGGTCATGCAACATCATCATTTGCGTAGAACTCGTGCAGTCTGCGCCTACACGGTGTTGATCGGAGTGTTTCTCATTTCGTCCGCAGCCCACGGCGGAGGTGTGCTCTTTGTCGACGACGATGCGTCGCCGGGCGGTGACGGCGCGAGCTGGAACACGGCGTATCGCTTCTTGCAAGACGCGCTTACCGACGCTTCCGGCGGTGGGACCAGTGAGGTTCGAGTTGCACAAGGCATCTACAAACCCGATCGCGATGAAGCCAACCCCGATGGCACCGGCGATCGTGAAGCATCATTCCACTTGCTCAACGGCGTGGCCTTGATGGGCGGCTACGCGGGCATCGGCGCGAAAGACCCCGATGCCCGCGATATCGAGCTATTTGAAACGATCCTCTCAGGCGACCTACTCGGAGATGATGAGCCGGACTTCGTCAACAACGCAGAAAATACCTACCACGTGACGATGGGAAGTGATACTGACGACACAGCGTTCCTCGAGGGATTCACGATGACCGCAGGCAACGCCAATGGCGACGATGCAAACGAGCGCGGCGGCGGGTTCTATGCTTCCCCGACCGACGCAACGATCGTATTCTGCAAGTTCGTAGCGAATTTCTGTAGTGGAAGTGGTGGCGGGCTGTTCTCATTAAACGGCAGTCTGAACTTGCTGCAGACGACCATTGTTGGGAACAGAGCCGGTGGCGATTCCCCCGCCGACGGTGGGGGAATGGCACTCTTCTTCAGTTCCTTCGGTGCGCCGACGGTTGATAGCTGCACCTTCACTGGGAATAAAGCCACCAATGGTGGAGGCGGCCTGGTGTGCCTTGGTTCGTTTGAGGACGGAGCAGCGATTTCCAACTGCACCTTTGAAGGGAACATGGTTACCGGCCCGTCCCTCGGAGCGGCTGGGGGTGGCGGCATCACGATCTTTTTCGCTACGGAGGCGTTCCACATTCTCGACTGTACGTTTACAAACAACACTGTCAGCAACCCGGAAGCAGCCGCGGTTGGCGGCGGGTTGGTCGTCGCCGCAGGATCAAACTGCCGTATTGTGAACTGCGACTTTCGCGATAATTCTGCCAGTAGGTCTCTTGCTAGTCTGGGCGGTGCCATCCACGTACAGCCCACCAGCAGCCCGCGATTCGTCAACTGCTTGGTAGCCGGAAATTCCGCAGATTTGGGCGGCGGAATCAACAACTTCGGCGGAACGGCGACGTACGCAAACTGCACGATTACCGGGAACACGGCGGCGGAACTGGGTGGGGCGTTCCACAGCCACTCCAACAGTGAGCCCCTGCTGACCAACTGCATCGTGTGGGACAACGGTCCTGAGCCGATTGTGGACGATGACGATGCGATGACCACAGTAAACTACAGCGACGTACAAGGCGGCTGGAGTGGTGAGGGTGGGAATAACATCGACGCTGATCCGATGTTCGTCGCCCCCGGAAATGGTGACTATCGCCTTTCAGCCGGCTCACCGTGTATTGACGCCGGGAACAATTGGGGCGTGCCGGTGGACGTGAACGATTACGACGAGGACGGCATCACGAACGAGCTGTTTCCGGTTGATCTGGATGGCAACCCGCGTTTCAATGCGGACGAGAACGATTCCGATCCCGGCTGCGGCGTACCTGTCGTCGTGGACATGGGGGCGTACGAGTATCAGTTCGATCCGGTCGAGGACGTGATCTTCGCCGACCTCAATGGTGATGGAAGCGTCGGGGTCGTCGACCTGCTGGGGCTCTTGGGTGGTTGGGGGCCATGCGCCAAAGGATGCTGCCTGGCCG
>JADFNO010000206.1 GCA_022563315.1 Planctomycetota bacterium
GAGGATTACCCCGTGTTGCCATGTCGTCGGTGATCGCGCGAGCAGAATGTAAAGAGCGACGGCCAGGAGCAGGGTCACCGCCATCTCGTTGTAACCGAGCGAACCGACGACAACGACCCACGGCGTACCGAGGAGGAGGACCGCCGTCACGGCGCCCACCGGACGAGCGACGGAGCGACCCACCATTCGGCCGGCGAGGCGAGCGACCACGACCGCCGTCAGCACCGCCATCGACGCATGCAGGAGTTGGCAGGCGTATACCGCTTGGATGGGATCGCCCACCAATACCGCAAGGTGGTAGTAGGCGGCCTCGACGTATCCGGGCAGATAGCTGTAGACGTTGTGGGTCAGCGGCTCGATGCGGCCCAGGGCCATCCATTCCTTTGGGAGTTGCAGGTGATAGCTCAGGGCGTCGTAGCCGCCGAACTCCGACGCCCACAGCCAGCCGGGGGCGGAGCAGGCGGCCAGCAACAGCACAGCCAGTGCAGGCGCGGCCATCCAGAACAACCACGGCACGGTGGACGCAGGCTGATCGGACGTGGGCATGTCGAGCCGTCGCTGGGCGAAGGCGAGGCCGATGCCGATCAACAACAGCGTCCACGCTCCGATTGATCCACCCCATTGCAACGCGCCGAGTGAACCGAGCGCGGCGTCGAGTATCAGCATCACGGCGATGCCGAGCCCGAGTTGGACTACGAACGGGTCATCGGCCTTGGGATCGAGCCAACGTCGCAACGGCCAGCCGAACCCGTACGCCGCGACGAGCCAACCGATTGCCCACGGAACCGATCTCAGCAGCACGAAAAGCGCAGGGACGCCTGCGTGGGGGCGCGACGCTCCGGTCCAGCCGGCGAACCACACGAACAGGATGAGCACCGCCAGCGGGCCTGCGATCAACCCGAGTCGATCCAGCCGGTCGGGGCGGTGGTCGTTGGCGTGATCCATGGAGAGATTGTACGGAAACGCCGCACGCGATCGGCGAATCGGACTTCACTTGTGGTCAGGCCCGCGGTTTGCAAGGCGTGGTTCAGACAAACCGCCAATGAACAGGAGGTCCGCATGCTAAGGGCGAAACGGCGTTCGACAGGGGTAATTGCCAGCGCGATAATTGCGCTGTGCGCAACGGCTGCGTACGGGACGACGATCCAGGACCTGATTCGGATCAAAGGGCACGAGCGCAACGTGCTCACCGGAATGGGGATCGTCATCGGGCTGGATGGCACGGGTGATGACAGCAAGAAATCGCTGGTCTCAGCGCGGCCGTATGCCCAGTTGCTCAAGAACCTCGGCAACAGCGTAATGAGTCTCGAGGAACTGGCCAAGGCGGACGCCTTTGCCATCGTGGCGGTGACGATGGAAATCCCCGCGACGGGCGTCCGGGAGGGAGATCGGCTGGACGTGTATGTCGAGACGCTGTTCAACGCTCAGAGCCTGGCGGGCGGTCGACTGGTGATGTCACCGCTACGTCTTCCGCTGCCGGATTCACCGGACTTGATAACGATGGCGGTGGCGACGGGAACGGTGGTGATCGAGGGAGTGAATCCACGGAGCGGGGTGGTGCGCGGCGGGGGTCAGATGCTGCAGGACATCCGAACGGACCCCGTGACGGCGGCCGGGACCCTGGGGCTGGTCATCAGGGACCAATACGCAGGTTATCCAATGGCGACGACGCTGGCCGGGGCGATCAACGAGGAGTTCGCGCTGGACGGGTACGCGGACGTTGCGGTGGCCGAGGATGCGAAGAACGTGAAGGTGCTGCTGCCGTTGAACGAGCGGGGTCAACCGGCGAACTTCATCACCACGCTGCTGACGATCCACATCGACCCGTCGTTGATCCAGACGGAAGCGCGGATCGTGATCAACGAAAAGCAAGGCATCATTCTGGTGACGGGCAACGTGGAGATCTCGCCGGTGGGGATCGCGCACCGGGGTCTGTCGATTACGAGCATCACGCCGGCGCCGGTCGCGACGCCGCAGCAGCCTATTTACATGGAGCGTCGGTATATCGCGTTGGATACGACACAGCAGCCAACGCGCACGTCGACGAAATTACTGGATTTGCTCTCGGCCTTGGACCAACTGAAGGTCCCGGTTGAGGACCAGATCGCCATTATTTACGAAATGCAGAAGACCGGGGCGCTTCACGCCCGGATCGTGACCCGATGATCGAGCCAACGGCCAGCGCAGATTTGATGGCGAAGTTCGCACTTCCCGCTCTGGCCGGTGCTGCCGGGAACGAGCCGGGGGGCAGGTCGTTCGCTGAATCGCTACAAAAAGCAGCCAAAATGCACGGTCGCCCGGCGGCGCGGGAGGCGGCGACGCAACTCGTGGCCGCGGCGCTTCTCGTGCCGCTGCTTGACGCGATGTATGAACGCCCACTCGCGGAGCCGCCGTTCGCTCCGACCACGGCTGAGAAACGTTTTGCACCGCTGTTGAGTCAGCACTTGGCCGACCGCATCATCGGCGCCGCCAACTTTCCGCTCGTGGACGTGATCCTGGATCGGTTGCTCGGTCCCGAAGCGCCGGCGTCTGAAGCGCCATCGGAGTCAGACCATGTCAAGTCGTGAACCGGAGTCAACCACCCTCGTGAGCGTGGACGAGCTGGTGATGCGGCTCGAGCAGATTCTGCGCAGCCAGCAACAGGACTACGAGAAGTTGGGGCAACTGATTGAGCGCACGCGCCAAGCCATCCGCAAGGCTGACATGAATGCGATCGCGGAGCTTTGCCAAGAGGAAAACACGATTGCGCAACACGTCACTGATTTGGAAAAGGCGCGCCTGATTCTGGCGGGAAAGCTGACGGAAATGCTGGACCCGACGGCGAGCAAGCCCCTGTCGATCAGGGAGGTTGCCCAAGCGATCGACGAGCCGAACCGGAGCCGGATGCTTGAGCTGTCGGACGAGCTTCGGTCCACGATCGAGGAAGTCCGCGGTTCGAGCCGGATCGTGCGGGCGGCGGCGGATGCGCTGGCCCGGCACATGGGTGGGCTGTTGCAGACCGTGCAGTCGGCGCTGAGCCGGGCGCGTGTGTACTCCGATCAGGGTCGGATCGCAACCGGAGCGCAGTATCAGTTTTGTTTGGATCTCAAGAGCTAGGAGCAGATCGGCCGTGGTCGCTGCGGCGAAGGTTGCGGGCGGCCAAGGCATGACGATCAGGACACGAACACGATTATGAGCCTCACCGGAGCGCTACAAATCGGACGATCGGCGCTTGCCGCCAGCCAAGCGGCGATGCAGGTGGCCGGCAACAACATGGCCAACGTGTCGACGGTGGGGTTTCACCGCCGATCCGTCCACTTGGCGGCGGCCCGTGACGAGATCGTCGGGCGCAACGCCTTCGTTGGTCAGGGCGTCCGGTTGGACGCGATCCGCCGCGAGGTTGACACCGCGCTTCAGTCACGGCTGCGCGACGCGTTTAGCCAGGAGCACACCGCGTTAATCGATCAACGTTTTTTGACGTCGATCGAGACGTTGCAGAACGAGCTGACCGACTCGGATATCTCCAGCGCCCTGAGCGCGTTTTTCGGCGCGTTTTCCGAGTTGGCGAACAATCCCGAGGATACTGCCGTCCGGTCGCTGGTGGTGCAGCAGGGGATGACGCTGTCGAACAAGATCGCCGCGTTGCGCGAGGACTATGCGGTCGTGATCAAGGAGATTGATCGCGAGCTGGGCGCATCCGTGACGGCGGTGAATGACATCCTTAACCGGATATCACTGCTCAATGTACAGATCGCGCAAACGGAGCAAGGGGTCACGGAGGCGGCGGCGCTGCGCGATCAGCGTGACCTGCTGATCGATCAGCTGGCTGAGAAGCTCGACGTGAGCGTCATCGAGCAAGCGAGCGGCATGACCGACGTGTTCGTCGGTTCGGTCCCGATTGTTCTGGGCGGACAATCGCGCGGCGTCGAGCTGCGCGTTGAGACCGTGCAGGGGAAGACGGAGGTGTCGATCCGGGTTCGGGCCGACGGGACGAAGCTGAATGTGAGCACGGGTCGAATCGGCGGCCTGCTGCGGCAGCGCGAGGAGACGGTTCAGCCGGCCATCGACGATCTGGACACCTTCTCCGCCCAACTGATATTCCAGGTCAACCGTGTGCACTCGCAGGGCCAAGGCCGCAACGGCTACGACCAGGTGACGGGGAGTTACACCGTGGATGACACCACGGCAACGCTCAACTCGACCGCGGCCGGCTTGGACTTCCCGATCGAAAACGGCAGCTTCTTCGTCCACGTGACGCACAAGGACTCGGGTACGAGAACGACCTACCAGATCAACGTGGATGGCGATGCGATGTCGCTGGACGATTTGATCAACGAGATCAACGTGACCGTCGCGGTGCCCAACGTGACAGCGAGCGCATCGTCCGGGAACGCGCTGGTGCTCAGCGCGAATAGTGGCTACGAGATCAGCTTCTCCGACGACACGAGCGGTGCGCTGGCGGCGTTGGGGATGCATACGTTCTTCACCGGTTCCGATGCGTCGACAATCACAGTGAACGAAACGATCCAGAACGATCCGAATCTGATTGCGGCCGGGATGGGACATGTGCCGGGGTCCAACGGGACGGCCCTGGCGTTGGCCGACCTGCAGGATGTCGCGCATACAGAGCTGGGCGGATCGAGCCTCCGCGAGTTTTGGCGCAACGCGGTCACCTCGCTGGCGGTCAAGGCCGGCGCCGCCAACGACGCCGTCAAGTCATCCGCCCTGGTGCGCGAAAGCCTGGCGGCGCAGGTGCAGGCGGTCTCCGGCGTCTCGCTGGACGAGGAAACGATCAACCTGCTCATGTTCCAGCGCCAGTTTCAGGCTGCCGCCCGCTTCATCGCCGTCATCGACGAAACCCTCCAAACCCTCCTCTCGATCATCTGACCTCATCTTCCCCCTAATGCCTAATCCCTTCTCATGAGCAGCATTCCCTCCAACCTGGCCCGCGTTCCCAATACGCTTGTCTCTCAGATCGTGCGGAGCTCGTTGACTCGAACGCAGCAGGATATTCTGCGCTTGCAGATTCAATTGACGACCGGCAAGGCGGTCAACCGCGCTTCGGACAACCCGGTCGCGGCGAGCTCGATCAGTGTGCTGGACGACCTCATCGAGCGGCGCGATCAACGATTGCGCAACCTCTCGCACGGGGATTCGGTGCTGGGCAACGTCGATGCTGCATTGGGAGACGCCTCCGGAATGCTGTTGGAGGCCAAGGGCATCGGGTCCAGTCAGATCGGGGTCGGTTCCGACGCCGAGACCCGCAGGAATCAGGCGCAAGTGATCGACGCGATGATCAATCAGCTGATCGGCATCGCTAACCGACAGTTTCAAGATCTCTATCTCTTCGGAGGCGATGCGACGGCAAATCCGCCCATCGTCGAGCTGCTCGGCGGGTTGCAGTACCAAGGCGTGGGTGATGGGATGTCGACCGACCTCGGTTCGGCCGGCCCGATCCCGATCACCATGTCAGGGGAGGATGCGTTCGGCACGCTGAGCGCGCGAGTTCAGGGCGCCGTTGATCTCAATCCCACCATGACCGGCAACACGAGGCTGATGGACCTCAACGGCGGGCGGGGATTCGGCATCAGTCTGGGCACGATCAACGCGGATGTGAACGGCGTGGATGTGGCCATCGACTTGTCGGATGCCCACACCGTGTCGGATGTTATTGCGACGCTCGAGGCCGCGATCCAGACCGAGGACCCCGGGGCGACGGTGGCGATCAGCGCTGCCGGCGACGCCTTCTCGATCGTCCCCA
>JADFNO010000207.1 GCA_022563315.1 Planctomycetota bacterium
GGCGCTGGAAGATCGAGTGTAAAGCCGCGACCAGTGGTCGCATCTTCGAACGGCAGAAAACACGGCAAGTACGTCCATGGCTCCGCCGCGCCGCTCGGACAGCGCCCGCTAAACGGGGAAGTCCCGCCACCTCCGCGCAACCCCCTCTTCCCGTTCGCCCCCTCATCCCGCCGGGCGGTTTGATACAATGCCCCACACGTACGGTAAACATCGCCACGGATCGGCGCGGGTGCTACCGATTGCCTATGTATAGGTGATGGTGCACCAGACGAAAGGCGTGATAGGATTGGAGGGGTGCTCGAAACATTCACGCATTTCGCTGCTCGTCATGGATGGAAGAACGGCAAAGACCCGCCGTGGCCGATTTGGTTGTTGTTCAGCATCCCAAGGGCGATCCGAGATGATATAGCAAACACCGAATACCTCGCTGATCTTGGGGCTATATGGAGATCTCGTTGGTGGTGCGAAACCAAGGATCACATCCTGATAGAGACGATGGTCACGATTGGCTCCTCGGCTGGGGCTGCGGTCTTTACTAGAGAATTCCTTGGGAAAGCGATGTTGGGAGCCTTGGTGGGCGGACTTAGTGCAATAGTCGTTCTGATTGTAGCTCAAGCTATTCGATCGCTTTTCATCGTGCGTCGTTCCGTAAGGCGCGTCAATGCGTACGTTCAGGAACGCTTCGACCGACTCATCCGCTTCGAGCGCAGCTATCTGTCACAAGTAGGCCTGAATCCCAACGCAAGCCGACAAATGTACGAACAGAGGAACCAAAACGCAAGAGACTACATCTCACAAGTTGATCGGTTCCTTGAACGGTACTACCCGGACGAGCAGATTCTATTATCAAGGGCACTTGTCAATCTGAAAGCGCCGCCATTTGATGATGTGCAGGCTAGGGAAAAACATATCGACCTGCTGCATTCAATCATTGAGCTGGGCATGAGAAAACTCGAAGGGATTGAGAAGTCTGGAAGGCGACCCAAACCCCCTCCGTTCAATATTGTAGCGTAGCATGTCCTACGCAACCAACTCCTTGTACTCGACGTTCTCTGAAGCGAGCATGAGCTTCATCGCATCCGGGAAGATATGGGGATCGTCCCGGTGCCGGTCACCATCTGCCTGAACCGGATCCTAGAGGACGGCCATCTCGGAGATCAGTGAGTCGAGAATTGTTCGCGAGGCGTTCGTCGGTAGGCGGATGCCTTTCGCGTAGGTGCCGTAGATGCGATCGTCGCCCGGACGAAGAAGAACCCCGGGCGGAGCCCGGGGCGAACGGGGAATGATCCGAACACACCCCATTGCTTTCGCGCCGTGACCCTCCGTGCCTTCGTGCCTACGTGCCTTCATCTTCCCTCGACGGCTTGGCGCCTTCTTCCTCCACGCGCTCGCCTTCGGCTCGCGGCTAAACGATCGTTTCCCGTTGATCCCTTCCGCTCTGTGCCCTCTGTGCCTCAGTGTTGAGTCTTCCTCCCTTCCCCCTGCGTTGATTCTTTGACGTTTTTTCGATCCGTTTTCAAAAACGGCGGTCTCGGCGCGCGCAGTTTGGCCCGTCGGCCCCTCTATAGCGGGGCCTCTTTTCTCGCGCCGATCACCAATGACCAATGACCAACCACCAATCACCAACGACCACCCACCCGCGCGGTCACCTGGGCGCGCACAAACTAATCCCTATCTTGCCCGGAAACCTGCGCGCGCAGAAGTGTCCGCGCGTTGGGGCCCAAACTGCGGGGTCCACGCCGGGTCAAGCCCGGCGGCGAAACTCAATCCGGCCTTTTCCCATCTGTGTTCATCTGTGGTTTCTTCAATTTTCCATCATGCGAAGCTCGTCGCGGAGGATGGCGGCCAGCTCGTAGTTCTCGGCATCCAGTGCGCCGCGCAGCCGCTCCTGCAGCTCCACCCGTTGGCTGCCCGGCAGCCTCGGAACCAGCGCGTCGCGCATGCCTCGAAGCAATTGCACTTCATTGGCCTGTTCATACAGATCAGCGTGGCCGGCCTGCTCGAAGAGCGTCTTGAGTTCGGCCAGGGCGGCGTCGATCGCCCCCAGCGCCTCTTTGGGATGGTCGGCGGCCATCGCCTGCTCCGCCTGAGCCCGAGTTCGCATCATGATCACATACGCACGGAACTGCTCGAGCACGGTCCGGTCGGTTTCCTCGGCGGCGTAGTCTCGACACAGATCAAAGACCTCGAGATTGCGGGTCGTATCGCGGATCACGCCCTCAAAATCGCCAAGCGAGAACAACCCGACATAGCGGTGGTAGTACTGCACCGCCTCCTCGCGCAGGGCCCGCGCCTCGTCAGCGCCGAGGACGAATCCTTCCGGCCCGCCGGTTTGCTCGGTTTGCTCGGTGTAACGCCGAAAGCGATCCTGCTGGAAGACGAGCAGCGACTCGAATCCTTCGGGTCGCAGCCCGTCGGGGCGGCCTTGCATCTCCATCTGCAGAACGCCCAGGTCCAGGCGCACCTGGAGCTTGGGTCGATCGTCGTCTCCGGCGATGCGACGGGCGCAGATACGTCCGGGCTCATATGGCCAGGATCGCAGAAGCGTTGTCAAGTCGATGTCACTCATCGGATGGGCCAGAAGCTGGGCAAGTGGTCCGAGTCATCCTATCGAGGTCGCCGCGACAGCCTAATCGGACGCTGGGGCCGGCTCAATTCGCCGTCGCATCCGGCCGACGCTACGGGGCCCCCGCGTTGCGTTCCGGGTCGGACCCAGCGTGCGGCTGGAGGTGACCCTCGGGTGTCTGGGCAATCTTTGAATCCTGCTGCATCCATCACCCCGTTTGCTACGGATAGCGAATGGGTTGGTTGCATGTCTTGTGGTTCGGCGGCAATGTCGTCGGACCGATTCACGGTTCTTCCGCTCAGCAGATAGAGGATCCGCATGGTTCGTTTCGCCTTGCAATCCGATCTGCAGCTTTACCTGCGGCAAATCAACGAGGTTGCCTTGTTGAATGCGCTGGAGGAGCGCGAACTCGGTTGGCGCATCATCAATGAGAACGACCCCGCCGCCAAGGACCGGATGGTCAGGGCCAATCTTCGGCTGGTCGTTTCCATCAGCAAGAACTATATGAACCGCGGCCTTCCCCTGGGCGATCTCATCGAGGAGGGGAACGTCGGCTTGATCCGGGCGGTCGAAGGCTTCGATCCCGCGCAAGGGGCGCGCTTCTCCACCTATGCCTCGTGGTGGATCAAGCAGGCGATCAAGCGGACGTTGATCAATGCGGTCCAGCCGATTCATATTCCTGCATACATGGTGGAGCTCATCGCCAGATGGAAACAGGCGACGCGCCGACTGGAGGAGGAGCTCGGTCACCAACCGACCATGCAGGAGTTGGCTGAAGTGATGCAGGTCCCGATGAAGAAACTCCTGATCATTCGACGAGCGATGAAGGCGTGCGGGACGACGACGCAGGCCCCGCTGGACGACGATGGTCAGGTCGTTGATTTCGCCGAGATGTTCGAGGACTACCGCCTCGAGTCGCCGGAGCACGGGATCGCCGAGCTGGAGGAGTTCGATACCCTGCTGAAGCTGATCGACGCGATCGACGAGCGGGACGCGAAGGTCCTGCGGCTACGGTTCGGGCTGGAAGGCAAGGAGCCGTTGACGCTCAAGCAGATCGGCCACGAGGTGGGCCTGACCCGCGAGCGCGTGCGCCAGATCGAGGTCAATGCACTCAAAAAGCTGCAAGCTCAGCTTCAGGACGATCGGCCCAGCCGATTCTTCCGCCAATCCAACGGCCAACCGAGCGAGGCCAACCAACGCCAGCCGCGGGCCAAGGCCGGCTGACCCGCGATCGGCCCACCCACCTCCGGGACACGATTGCGATCGACGGCTGGATTGACCTTATGCTCTAGGCGATGAGTGACGGTTCATACCCACAGCGTCGAGTGCCGTGCGCGGTTGTGCTGGTCGGCACGAGCGCAGGAATCCTGATCTCGTGCGCGAGCCTCGCGGGAGCGAGGGTCGACACGAGGCAGACCGATTCGTCGGTCGTGCGATATACGGTTCGCCTCGATCAGCCCCAGACACAGATGCTCGACGTGTCCATCGAGCTTCGCGACGTTCACGAGGAAACAGTGGACTTGTCGCTTCCAATATGGCGGCCGGGACGATACATCGTGCTTGATCACGCCTCGACGGTTCGGGAGGTTGAAGCGTTTGACGGCACGGGGCGAACACTGGACATCAACAAGATCGACAAATCGACCTGGCGCGTCCAGACCGGCGGCACGAACATTCTTCGCGTGGACTATCGCATCTACGCCAACTCGCTGGGCGATCGCACACGGCACGTGGACGACACCCACGCTTTCCTTTCGGGATCGAGTGTGTTTTTGTACAACGCTGATCGCCGGCAGAATCCTGTGGAAGTTCACATCGACGCGCCCGAGGGTTGGCGCATTGCCAGCGGTCTTGACTTCAAAGCGGATGATTCGAACACGCTGGTTGCGCGGAACTACGACGTGCTCGTAGATTCGCCCATCGAGATCGGCCTGCACGAGGTGATTCGATTCCAGGCGGGGGGAAAGCCTCACGAACTGGTGATCTGGGGCGAGGCGAAATACGACGAGGATCAGCTCATCCAGGACTTCACCAAGATCGTCGAGGCGCAGCGTGAAATCTTCGGCGAGCTGCCCTATCAGCGGTACGTGTTCCTGCTGCACGTAGGCAAGGGCGCACGCGGAGGCACGGAGCATCTGAACTCGACGATCATGCAGACCTCGCGTCGATCTCTGGAGGATGAGAAATCCTACCGCCGTTTTCTCGGCTTGGTCTCGCACGAGTTTTTTCACACGTGGAACGTGAAGCAGCTTCGGCCGGCGGGCATCCACCCCTACGACTACCAGAGCGAAAACTACACCAAGCTGCTCTGGGTTTGCGAGGGCGCGACGAGTTACTACGACGATCTCACGCTCGTGCGAACGGAATTGATCAAGCCGAAGAAGTACCTTCAGATCATCAGTGATGCGATCAACCGGTACCGTGATCGTCCCGGCCGACTTGTGCAGAGCCTGGAGGATTCGTCGTTCGATGTGTGGATCAAGTTCGGCCCCTCGCCGGATGATGTGAACTCCGAAGTCTCGTTCTATTCCAAGGGCGCATTGGTGAGCCTGTTGCTGGACTTGGAGATTCGGCGCGTCACGCAAGGCGTGGCCACGTTCGACACGGTGATGCGCGCGATGTACGAGCGCTTCCCGCTTTCAGGCCCGGGCTACACGCCGCAGGACCTCATCAATACGGTCAATGAGATCGCGGAGGTTGATCTCACGGCGTTTTTTGAGCGCTATGTGCGGGGCACGGAGGAACTCGATTTCGAGTCCGCCCTCGAAACCGTCGGGTTGGAGCTCTATTTCAAAGCCGCGAAGGAGGATGAAGAGAACGGTCAGGACCCCAACAACGACGCGGCCGTGGAAGACGAGCCACAGGACAGCGAGTCAGACGGAGCCGATGCTCCGCGGATCAAGGCGTACCTTGGGCTCGTGATGGGCGACAACACCGTCCGGTCGGTGCGATCGGATAGCCCGGCGTATGAAGCGGGCGTTCAACCGCGCGACGAATTGCTGGCGATCGACGGTCGGCGCGTTACCGCAGGTGAGCTCGATGAGCGTCTGAAACAGTACGAACCGGGCGACGAGATTCGTTGGACGCTGTTTCGGCACGATGATCTGCGCGAGCTTTCCATCA
>JADFNO010000044.1 GCA_022563315.1 Planctomycetota bacterium
TTGAACGCACAGCGACTATGACCTCGGCGGAAAATCTCAAAGTGTGCGTACTCATCATCGTGCGATTTATCTTTCGTGGGATCGAATCGCCACCCGATCTGCCCCGCCAGCGCCGCGAGCTCTTCTCGGCGTTTCTTCTCGGCGAGATAGCCGAAATAGATCACGATGCCGATGATGGCGGCGATGGCGAATGCGATGACAACGTACCACGCTTCCATGACTATTGAATCAGCGCCCGCAGGCGTGCGATTCGATCGTGCAGTGGGGGGTGGGTGCGGAAGGTGCTTGAGAGCTCGTGCCCTTTGCCCTTTAGCGCGTTCTTCAAGGGGTTGACGATGAACAGATGAGCGGTGGCGCGGTTTGCGCCCTTGAGCGGTTCTTTGCACGCGCCGAGTTTCTCCAGCGCACCGATCATGCCTTGGGGGTATCGCGTCAATTCGACAGCACCAGCGTCGGCGAGGAATTCGCGCTGTCGGCTCACGGCGAAGCGAATGAGCATGGCCAACATGGGCGCGATAATGGCCAACACAATCGCGATGACCATGATGATCAAGACAATGGCGCCGCTGCCCTTGGAGCCGCCTCGGGCGCTGCGCCGCCCCGTGCCGTGCCAGCTCCCATACCACATGATGCGCCAAAACGCATCGGAGGCGAACACGATCAATCCCACCATCGTGGCCATGAGCATCGCAAAACGTATGTCGTAATGTCGTATGTGACTGATCTCGTGCGCCATTACGCCGGCGAGTTCATCACGCGAAAGTTTTTGGCGCAGGCCGGTGGTAATCGCGACCGCGGCGTGGGCCGGATCACGGCCGGTGGCGAATGCGTTCATCGCCGGATCATTGATGAGATAGACCTGCGGCATAGGCGTGCCGGCGGCGATACTCAACTCCTCGACGACATTGAACAATTGCGGATCGTGCTTCTTCTCGATCGGCACCGCTCCGGCAATGCGCAAGATTGCTTTCGAGCCGCTATAGAAGCTCCAGGTTGAGGCGATGATGGCAACGATGACCGCCACGACGGTGCCGACGATGACCGAGGGCACGAGACTGGCGACATCGCCGCCGCCCCAAACAGCCAGCATCGCGCTGATCGCTGCCCCGAGCAGCACGACCAGCAGTCCCATGCCGATCATCAGGAGCATGCTCTTGCGTTTGTTGGCGCGGATGAGATCGTTGAAGGTGACGTCGGCGGGGAGCGCGCGAACGGTGGGCTGATCGGCGTGGATGGCGGAAGAAGTTTGGTCCGATCGATCGGTCAACTGCTTTCTCGCGGTGGTAATACTGATACGGCGTTCGCCCCCGGTGTATTCACCGGGGGCTAAATGGCGCAGGATCGTACGCGATCAGAATGACACCTTCGGTGCTTCACGCTGGGCGGTGTCCTCAAGCTCGAAGTACTCCATCTTGTCGAAGTTGAACCGTCCGGCGATCATGTTGGCGGGGAACACCTCAATGGCCGTGTTGTACTGCACCGCTGAGCGATTGTAGTGCTGGCGTGCGAATCCGATCTTGTTCTCGGTGCTGGCCAACTCTTCTTGAAGCTGCATGAAGTTCTGGTTCGCCTTGAGATCGGGATAGCTCTCCGACAGGGCGAACAATTGTCGCAGCGCGCCGCTGAGCATGTTCTCCGCCTGGGCCTGACCGGCGATGCCGGATACATCGATCGCCGTTTGGCGGGCCTTGATGACCGACTCGAGGGTTTCGCGTTCATGGGACGCGTATCCCTTGACCGTCTCCACCAGGTTTGGGATGAGGTTGTAGCGTCGCTTCAATTGCACGTCGATGTCGGACCAGGCGCCGTCCGCCGCGGCCTTTTTCCGCACGAGGCCGTTGTAGAGCCCAATGACGAAGATCGCCGCGACGACCAGGACGCCAAGTATGATGAGCGTAGTAACCATGCGCGTTGCCTCCTCTTGTAGGCGGTTCGGCCCCGCCTCTTGATTCGGTAGCATCTGCGCAGAATTACCATTTTGCAAGCCGAGCGGACCTGCATGTCCGAAATGGCCGCGACAGCGACATGTCAGCGATGAGGAATATTCGCCTTTGACGCTAGCCCATAAGGGCATTCATGACTTGCTGGCGAAGGAAGTTGATCATCGACATCACGCCGATCGAGGACTGATCCAACACCTGGGCCCGGCTCAGGGCCGCGGTCTCTTTGGCGTAATCGGTATCACGGATCAGCGAGTTCGCCGCCGCGACGTTCTCGAACGCGACCTGGTTGGTGCTGATTTGCGACGCAACCGTGTTCTTCTGAAAAGCGCCGATCGTACCACGTTGCGTTGCGACCTGATTCATCGCAGCGCGGATCGTCTGCAGCGTGCCTTCGAGATCACCGTTGGCGATATTGAGGCTGCCGCCGGAAGCGACGTCGATGAGCGTGTGCGTCGTTCCGTCAATGTCGATCTCACCCAACGCACTGGCGGCGGCGCTGCTGATGGTGATGGACGCGCCGCCGGCGCTGAGGGTGGCGGTGCCATCCAAGAGTCGATCACCGTTGAAGCTGGTGGAGTTGGCGATTCGGTTGATGGCAAAGACGATCGAATCGAGTTCCATCTGGTTGGCGGCGCGTTCAGCGTCGGAGAATCCAGCGGTGTTGGCGCTGGACACGGCCAAGCCCGTCGCTTCGACGAGCAGTCCCGAGATTTCAGAGAGCGCACTCTCCGCCACATTGGCGACCGAATCCACACGCTGCAGACTGCGCGTTTCCGCGTCCAATGCAGCGAGCACGGCCCGAAAGTTCTCGGACGTAATCAGTCCGGCCGGATCGTCCTTGCCGCGGTTGATGCGCTGACCCGTCGACAGCTTCTCCAGCGTGCCGGCCAGCGACTTCGCGTTGGCGGCATAGGTCCGCTGTGCGGTCAACGATACGGCGGTGAGACCGATTCCAGCCATAGCTTCCTCCTGCGTGTGACGGCTTCCCGGCCGTCCTACGTCACATCTAAAAGGATCACATTCAGCCGGTCGCTCGGCAACCACTGTGAACATCCCCGCAACAACCCAGCCGCTACAGACGCTGCATTTGCTCAGATCTGATCGGGTATGGGACGGCGGGCAACGATCGGCCGGTTATCGACCCTTGATCGCCAGCAGCGTCACGGCCGCGGGATTGCCGCGATACAACTCATCGGTAAACGCATCGACTTGGTAGATTCGAATACGCATCATCTATTCTATCCTTGAGATCCGATGACGTAGGCGAGGATACTCACCACTCCTTCGGGAGTCTCACTCACGGCAAGCGCAGCCGCATCGACCTCCTTGAGCGCATGTGTGTGTTCGGCGGAGTGCAATGTGATGATCGGTTTGCCCATCGCTGCGGCATACCCGGCATCGAACGCGGCGTTCCACTGCCGATACTTCTCGCCGAAGCGCACGACGACGACGTCCGCCTGCTCGATGAGGGTGCGGTTGCGAATGGCGTTGATTTTGGCGGCCTTGTGATCTTTCCAGAACGGATTTTCTTCGTCGCCGAGGATCTTCGTACCGCAGTTATCGCTGGCATCGTGGTCGGTGATCGGCCCGCTCAGGGTGACGGGCAGGTTCTGCCGCTGCACGCCTTGGGCGATCTGGTCCCGCCAGTCCGTATGGATTTCGCCGGAAAGGTAGACATTCCTCATCTGTTGGTCTGTGCCAGGGGCATCCAGCGTACCACAGACCCATTGAGACCGTCATGCAGGTGGTTTCGCCTGCCTGTTCTCAGACGGAATGAGCTCAACAGGCCGGAAAATGACCTTTTTCTCCCCTTTTTTGCGGAAACTTCTTGACAGATGTGGTCCGTTTCGTGTCAAATGGACACCAAAGGGAGTTGAGAGGGGACTGGAGCGGGTTCCGCCCGACTTCGTCCTTTACAATTTGGATCTTGGATTTGTTGCTGAAAGTTTCTTTCGGGAGCGGTCGCAGGTACGTGTTCCACTGTGGAATACGTCATGGTGTTTTGTTGCCTGACTCGGTAGGGAGCCACGCCCCCAAACGGGGTAGTCGAGGAGAAACACGACATGCGTATGCGTAAAGGTATTTTGGTTTCGATGGTTGCGGTCGTTGGGCTGGCTTCGGCCGCGTCCGCGCAGTGGTCCGATGGGTTTGAACCGTATCCGGACGGCCCGCTGTTTGCCGGTGGATGGGACGGCTGGGACGCTTCTCCAGGTGCCAGGGGCGAGGTGACCAGCGCCTTTGCCCACAGTGGCGAGAAGTCGATCCTGATCACCGGTGGCGCCGACGCGGTCCATCCTTTCTCAGGCGAATTCACGTCCGGACTGTGGACCCTGACCGCTTGGATGCTGCTGTTCCAAAACGATCACACCACCGACACGTTTTTCATCGTGAACAACGAGTACAATCACGGTGGCCCGTATACGTGGACGATCGAGATGCAGTTCGACGTCACAACCGGCACGGTTATCGATGATTTCCGTTCGCATACCCCGATTCCGATCGCGTACGGCCAATGGGCCGAAATCCGCATCGATTTCGATCTGGACAACGACACGCAGTCGACGTTCTACAACGGGCAATTGCTCTCGACGGGCACCATGACCCGCTCGGCCGGCGACCCGCTCGTGATCGCGAACATCGACCTGTTCACACTCGGTGCGACGTCGTACTTCGACGACATCAGCATCATCCCCGCCCCGGGTGCGATGGCCTTGCTCGCCCTTGGGGCCGGCGTGTCCATGCGTCGCCGTCGTCGCCGCTGATCTGACGCCGCTCGCGCTCGACTGACGATCCGTCCGTTCTTTGGAACACATCGGCCGGCCCTGTTCGCAGATGGGCCGGCCGTGTTCGCAGATGCAAGATGCGATTGAGCGCAGTTCGATCGTGCGCAGCTTGCCGTGGCCACGGAGCGGCAGATGACCATGGAAACAGGGGCATTGCCCGCCGACCCCGGCGACGCTGATAGTTGCTTTGATATTAGGAACTTAGAAACTATCTCATAACCGGTGGCACGGGCGTCTCGCCCGTGCAAACGTCTCGCCGTGCGAACGTAGCGCCATGATCAAGCGTACGGGCGAGACGCCCGTACCACCACAACTGGGGTTGTGAGATAATTTCTTAGACGTTTTGGCGTGGAGCTGATGTGGCGGGCCGATCAGGCGGATTTGGCCAACGGATCTTGATTCTGCAGGAATGCGGCGGCGTCTTCGGGACGTAGGGGTCTGGCGAAGTAATATCCCTGGGCGTAGTCGGCTTCGAGGGCCTGCAACATCGCGACCTGCTCCGGCGTCTCGACGCCCTCGGCGACGACGCCCATCCCCAGGTTCTGGGCGAGGGTGACGATGGCCTGGGTGACGGCGACGTATTCGCGATCCTCCTTTATATTGTCGAGGAAGGCGCGGTCGATTTTCAGGACGTCGATTGGGAATTCGTGGAGGCAGCTCAGTGATGAATGGCCGGTCCCGAAGTCATCGATGCACAGGAAAACGCCGCACGCTCGAAGGGGCTGGAGAACCGGATTGAACTCGTCGAGGCTGTCCATGATCGCGGTTTCGGTGATCTCCAAGTTGAGTGTACGCGGTTCGATTCTCGTCGTGGTCAGCACGTGCTCAATCGTCTCGATGAGATCGGAGTGGGTGAGTTGCCGCTTGGAGATATTCACGTTCATAGACAGGGGCGGGTCGGAGGGGAACTGCTCCTGCCACTGTTTGAGCTGTTGACAGGCCTTGAGCAGCACCCAGTCGCCGATGGGGACGATTAGGCCCGTCTCTTCCGCTATGGGAATGAAATCTACCGGCGATATGACGCCGCGTTCAGGGTGGTCCCAACGGATCAGGGCCTCGAACCCGGCCGCGAGGCCGGTCCGGAGATCGATGATCGGTTGATACACGAGCCGAAACTGTTCGTGCTGCAGCGCATGGCGAAGGTCGCTCTCCAGTTCCAGGCGGTCGACGGCTTCGTTATGCATGGCCCGGTCGAAGACCTGATGCCGCGCCCGCCCGGCGGCTTTGGCTCGATACATCGCGGTGTCGGCATCGCGGAGCATGTCATCGGCCGAGTCGTACTCCAGATCACTCGTGACGATCCCGATGCTGGCGGTCGAAGTGACCTCATGGCTGCCGATCTTGTGCGGCGTCTCCAGTGATTTCTGTATTCGCTCGGCGACGAGTGTGGCGTCTTGAACGTTCTTGATTCCATCCAGGAGGATCACGAACTCGTCCCCGCCCAGTCGAACCGAGAGATTGTCGTTCTCAGGATCCGGTTCCTGATCCACTCTCGACGTGGTGTCGCCGATCCGCAGGCTTCCCTTGAGCCGATCCGCCATGCTGATCAAAAGCTGGTCACCGACTTCGTGGCCCAGACTATCATTGATGATCTTGAATCGATCAAAATCCAGGAACAGCAGGGCAAAGACGAAGTCCTTCTCACGCTTCGTACGCCGGAGACACTGCTCGATCCGATCCAGCAACACAGCTCGATTGGACAAGCCCGTGAGGGAGTCATGCATGGCGTCGTGGCGGGCCTGCGCCTCGGCGCTCATGCGCTGGGCCACTTCGTCCACAAGCTGCGCTTTCTGTCGCTCGAGTTCCTCGGCCTGTTCCCGGAGTTGGCGCTCGCTCCGTCTCAGCTCGACCTCAGCCTTAACGCGATCGGTGATATCCTGGCCGAAGAAATTCACGTAGCCGGCCTGGACGACGGGGGCCAGGGTGAAGGTGAGGAACCGCTCCCCGCATCGAGTCTCGATCGCCCGGTTTTGCCCCGTGCGCAGCACTTGGGCGATCGTCTCCGGCCAGGGCTGCGGAAGGTATCCCCCGGGCGAGGTTCCCCATGCCTCAAGCACAGGACCGCTGACGGCATTGGCGTAGATGACGTGCCCATCGCTGTCGGCGCGTATGACGGGCTCGGGGTTCTCGGCGGGGAACCTGGCCAGCAACTCCAATTCACTCCGGAGCTGTTTCCGCTCCGTGATGTCTTGAACGATCGCGATGAACCCACGTTGTCCGTTGTGATTCATCTCGGTGACACGAAGGGCCATGGGGAACGTGGATCCGTCGCGGCGGACGGCGTCAAGTTCGCGTTCAATGCCGATGATTCTTGTTTGGCCGGTCCGCAGGTATCGTTGAATGTGATCGTCGTGCTCCTCACGATGCGGCGACGGCGCTAGAACCGAGACATTTTGGCCGATGATCTCCGAAGCGCCGTATCCGAAGAGTTCTTCCGCGGCCCGGTTGAAGGTCGTGATGATTCCCTGATCATCGATCGTTACGATGCCATCCGCCGCGGCCTGGAGTATGGCGCGGGTTTTCGCCTCCCTTTCCTGCAGCGCCGTCTGCGCCTGTCGGCGATCGGAGATCTCGAACTGCAGCTCGGCCGTTCGCTGCTGGATCGTGCTCTCCAGGTCGTCCAGATCAAGCTGCGCCTGCCGGGCGAGATGCCACTTCTGTGTTAGGGCGCAGGCGAGCTGGCGCACTTCGACGTTGTCGAACGGTTTTTTGAGGATCAACAACCCATCGGTCTGGCCGAGTCGTTCGTGAATGTCTTTCCACGAGTAATCGGAGTACGCGGTACAGATGACGATTTGGATAGTCGGGTCGACGCGCCAAATCTGCTCGATGGTCTCCAGCCCATCCCAGCCCGGCGGCATGCGCATGTCCACAAAGGCCAGGCTGTACGGTGAATCTTCCTCGAGCGCCTGTCGGACCTTCTCCAGCCCCTCTTGGCCCTGGGAGGCGGTATCGATCTCATAACGGATCGACTCGGGCGCGGTTGGGCTTACCCCCAGAAGCGATGTTCTCAGTTCGTCCAACACGGCGGTGTCGGTTCGGTCGCCGAGGATCTTTCTGAAATCCCGGTGGATGGCGTCGTTGTCGTCGATCACCAAAATGCGCCGATTCTGTTGCTCGGGCTGCGTACTCATCGACTCACCTGGGTGACTTTGAGTGGGATATGTAGCGAGAACGCGGCGCCGCGGTTGAGACCGTCGCTCTGCACGGTGAGTGATCCTCCGATGGACTGCGCTGCCAAGGCGCAACTATGGAGGCCGAACCCATGGCCGTCCTGTTTCGTCGTGAAGCCGTGGGAGAAGATCCGGGTCAGGTTCTCCGGGGGGATCCCGACGCCGTTATCGATCACGTCAATCCGTATACACTCCGTTTGATCGTTACTCGTGGCGATGCGCACCGTGAGCGTTTTGTCGTCGAGCTCAGCGGTGGTGAGCGCGTATTTGGCGTTGCTGATCAGATTGACCAGGATTTGCAGCACTTTCTGTTTGTCCACGATGACGTCGGGGATTGCTTGGAACTCGCGCACGACCTGCGCGCCGTGGCGATCCAGGCCCGCGCTATTGATCCGCAGCGCGTCCTCAACAAGATCGGCGAGCGATACGGCCACCTCGACACCCGACACCTTTGCGTACGACTGCTGCATGGAGACGATTTCCTTGATGTGGTCGATGTTGCTCGTTAGCGACTTGAGTTCTTCGAGCATCGTCCCTTGCTCATTAGCGAGGTGACTGCCTAGCTCGGCAAGGTAGGTCGGTATGAGCCTTCCCTTCTCGTCGGTAGTGATAAACGATCCCAAGTCGTCCGCGTGCTGGTGAAGAAGTTGAGTGATCTGGAGCAGGTCCGGCGCCTTGGATTCCTGCACCATCGCCGTGACGAGCGTCGCCGTCACGTTGACGCTGTTGAGGACGTTACCGACGTTGTGCAGAACCCCGGTGGCGACTTCGGCCATTCCCGCCTGCCGGGACGTCGCGAGCAGTTGCGTGTGCATCTGTTCGCGTTCAGCCTCGGCTCGCTTGCGGTCGGTGATGTCCTGGAGGATCCCGATGAACCATCGTTGATCGGCGTGGCGCATCTCCGAGATCCGCAGTATGGCGGGGAGCGTCGATCCATCCTTCCGCACCGCCTCAACCTCTCGTTCCGAGCCGATGATTCGCGCCTCGCCGGTGCGCAAGTAACGTCGAAGATAGTTGTCGTGCCGTTCGCGGTCCGGCGAGGACGCCAGCATGGATACGTTGTGACCGATGACTTCGTCGGCGGTGTAGCCGAACATATGCTCGGCGGCGCGATTGAACGTTGTGACAATGCCCTGCTCGGTGATCGTGATGATCGCGTCCACCGCGGCCTGGAGAATAGCCCTGATCTGAGCCTCACTTTCCTCTAGCGCGATCTGCGCATATTTGCGCTCGGTGATCTCCTTCTCCAGCGCCAGATTCACGGCCGAGAGCGTCTGTGTCTTTGCGTCAAGGTCATGGGCCTTCGCCTCGATCTGGGCAAGGCTCCGGCGAGCCGCGTCCAGCACGAAATTCATCAGCATCTGGAGCTTCTCGATCGTCTCATCCTGGCCCTCGACCCTCACGGTAAAGTCGAACCGGCCGTCCACGGCCTGACACATTTGGTCAGACAGTTCGTCAATCAACGCGCGGAGCTTTTGCTCGTCGACAAGGTTGGGGTTCGTGGATTCGGTCATCGCGACTACTGCTTCGTTACGCGGCCCATCGGATGCGGATTTCACATTCCGAATCACCTTGCTTCAGACATTTGGTCTCCTCGATCGCCGCCTCGTCCCCGTAATGTTTCATCAAGCAGCGGGCAAGAGCCATATATAGCCCGCAGAGTTGGTTCGGCGACCGGTAGTGGACGGTAATCCCGTCTTCAATGTGCTCGATCTCGAATTTGTCGTTGATCGCCTGGCCGGCCTTTTGATCCCGGACGCCCGTGGCAAAGCCATTGTGGATCTTCGGCTGACGCTGAAGGAACTCGCGAGCCGACTTGGACATCGAGAACCACATCGGCCAGCGCTTCGTCGAGTCCTTGTAGAAGAACTCGGCGAAGGCCTCCTCCGCTTGCGATTGGGTAACTCCCAGTACGTCACAGGTGGCGCTGAACAGGCGCTGCCACTCGTCGTCGTCGTAGACTTCGTCCATACGGAACGCTTTGTCTTCATCGACACCGGCCTTGCGCTTGACTTCAAGGACCTTCTCCTTGCCTGCCATTTCCTCTATGAGATCAAAGAGTAGTTTGTGGACGAGACCGACCATTTGTGCCTCCAGTTTTAATTCACGGGCACCAGAACACGCGTGTTCTTGACGCGCTGATGCGCGCACCGCTTCCTTTGTACGTAGGGTCGGCGGTTACGGCAGAGTTCGCCGGCACACCGGTGACGCGTCCCATACACCTTTTGTAGCTCATGTTTGTGGTTTCCCCGGGATCGATAACGCGGCGGTGCACCAGAGGAGTGACCCACCATCCAGTGCGGTGGTCGGATATGGTGCGCCGACGTGATGTTTTCGGCATCTGGCGAGGCAACCTTGATGGACCGCGACGGGACGAAGGCTCTCTTGTGACCTCCGGACCGGAGGCCGGGCGATCAGAATTCTGATGCATCTGTGTCAGCCGAGCGAATCGGGGCCGATAATCGGCACGCCCGCCGGTTCGCTCGGAGCGATGGCGCGTTACCCAGGTCGCCCGATCAGCAGTATCACGCTGTGGCCCCGGCTTCCGAGCGGAACGTGGGCGTGTCCTGGGTGATCGTGTCGTACACTTTTGGATATAGGAACCTGGCAGGGAGGATGCCATGACAACACACACAGATATGACCGAACTTCGTATGGACCTGGAGCTGCTGCGCGACCACCTCGTAGCCGGCACACTTCAAGAGCGACAGGCCTGGACCCTTCTGGACAGGACGGGCACGCTGCTCGACCAGGCCCCAGGCGGCCCCTTTGAGGAGAACCTACGCGTCATTTACTCACTGGTGTCGGTGGTCTGGAACAACTTACGCCAGCTGAAGCGGCTCCACGAGGCCATGCCGGGCGAATAAACCGAGCCGCGCTGAATCCCGACCCCCGGTTCGCCTCGCGACCACGCTGCGAATCACGACGGCCGCCGCGGGGGAGGTCTACACCGCCTTGGGAATCCGTGCCCGCCGGCCTTGATTGATCCTTGATCAGTTGCGAAGATGCCAAGTTATGGTCGAGGCTTCACCGGCCGAGCGTGATCCGTTCCGTCCGCCCACCGTTCCGGTCATAGTCCACTGTCTGCACTGTGACCAGGAGTACGAGAGCTATCTCATCCACTGGGTGGAAGATGCGATCGAGAGCGACTCGCCGGGCTTCTGGTGCTGTCCCACGCCGGGCTGCGACGGCAAGGGCTTCGGCTTCGACATCTTCCCCATCGATCCGGACTATCGCGACGAACAGGGCAACCTGATGTGGATGGAGGACGACGACGACGACGAGGAATACGACGAAGTCGATGAGTATGTAGACCGTGAACGTGAAGTAGAAGACCGGGAAGTCGATGCCGGCCGGCAGCCCCCCGTCGAGGATGCCGAGGATGACATCCCCTGGTGAGCCCCCGGGAATCTGAATCGCCCCGGCTGGCTGGTCTCGGCGAGCGGCCGGCGGGCTCACAGCCCCCGGCCCGGCGCCAATCGACAGACGCCCACGACCTTGCGGCGATGTTTGTCAGTCTCAGGTCGTCAACAAGAGAGCAACAAGAGAGCAAGAGGGGGTTCTTGCGTCTCAGCAGCGCCGTCGGCGTCTGATCACGGTCAGCCCGGCCAAGCCCAACAGCGCCATCGCGCCCGGGGCGGGTACCGGCGCCGAGTTCCAGCCGACGATAACGGATGGCGCCAGCGGATTGCCGTTGATGACGGTTTCGACATCCCACCCGACACTGAAGCTGTTGCCGAGGGTGCTCGTGCTCTGAGCGATGTTCGTGTTTAGATCACTGAGCAAGAACACCGCGGGGCTTGCGATCTCGACGTCCTCGGCGATGTTGGTCACATCCAGCGTGCTGATGGAGGGGCCGAGGGCGATGTAGGCCGCATAGCCGAAGTTGCTGAAGTCGAGCAGGATCGAGTTGTCGAAGGCGGGGTGCAGGCCGGGGCTCACGACGTCCCACGTGAATAGCTCATCAATGCCGAAGGTGTCGAGCGTGCCGTAGGTATACGATCCGCCGGTCGGCCCCGCCATGTTGCCGGCGAACCCGGACTGGACGAGTTCCATATCCATGCTGGTTCCCATCAGGTCGGCCTGTGCGGCGCCGGTCAGTATCGCGGCGGCGGCGGCCGCTATGGTTCGCGTGCTGTTGCTCATGATGTTCTCTCCCTCTCTTGATGTTCGTCAGGCGGAACCCGCTGTCAGCGCATCAGGCGCGGCAACGGTCCCTCAAACCTAGCACGGGAGTGGGGGCCGGCCATCGCATCATCGCAAAACGAGCTGAGAAACCTGCCTTGACGCCCCTACAAGCGCTGCCGTTTCCCAGGCGGCAAGCCTGCGCGATTATGCGGGCGGGTGGTGAGCCGTAGTCCGCCGCGGCGGGTGGCGGGGCGATAACCAAACGATCTGCAGGGCCCCCCTCGCCGCGCCGCGAGCCCCAGTCCGGCCCAGCCTCAACGGCCGCGGGCATCAGACGGTCGCCTCGCGGTTGGACGCTCCCGCCTGGTATACTTTTGTAGCGACAATCATCGAGTGGGCGAGCCTGTCTGAAGCTGGGGCAATGATGTCGCGGCGTCGTCGTTGACGCCATGCCGGCTTGAGGCTCAATCCTTCGCCGCCGCTGAAGCCGCCAAGCGATGCAATGGCCGCCAAGCAATTTCCATTGACGATCGGGCAGATCCTCGCCTGGGCCGACGCCCATTTGTCCCGCACGGGAACGTGGCCCATCTCGCGCTCCGGTCCGATCTACGATCAGCCGGGCCGAACCTGGGAGGGCGTGAACTCGGCGCTGGCCAAGGGCGGGTGCGGACTGCCCGGCGGAGATTCGTTGGCGCGGGTCCTGGATCGACGTCGCGGCGTGAAGTACACGCGGCGCTCCTGGCCGGAGCTGTCCAGACCGAAAATCCTCGCCTGGGCCGACTATCACCACCAATGCACGGGTCGATGGCCGGACCGTGACTCGGGACCGGTGCGCGGCGCAGCGGGGATATCCTGGGTCACCGTCGATCGGTATCTCAAGCAAGGCAACAAGACGCTGCCCGGCGGATCATCGTTGGCCAAACTGCTGCGCGACGGGCGAAACGTCTGGGACGGGCGAGGCAAGCCGCGCCTCACCGCCAACCTCATCCGCAAGTGGGCTAAGGACCATCATGACGCCACGGGACGCTGGCCGGTCACCATGTCCGGCAAGTTGCATGACAGGCCCAATGAAGATTGGGCCGCCATCGACATGGCCCTTCGCCACGGGAGGCGCGGACTGGCCGGCGGGACCTCGTTGTCCCGGCTGCTGACTGAGCACTTCGGCGCTGGATACAACCCCCAGCTCGGGCGACTGACGATTGAGAAGATCCTGGGCTGGGCCGACGCACACAATGCGCGAACGAAGCGATGGCCGAGCCGCAAGGCCGGTGCAATCCTCGGGGCGCCGGGCGGCGCGACCTGGGGCGCGATCGACAGCCGATTGAGACTCGGCGGCCGTGGCCTGCGCGGCGGCACGACGTTGGCGAAGCTCCTGGACGAGCATCGCCGACAGCCGCAGGCAATTCGGTGACCGCGGCCGCCATGAGTCACCGACACCGGAGCCGATCGCCCATATTCAGCCCAATATCACCCTCGAATCAGCCGATACGGGCCAAGCGCGATCCGACTGGATCGTGGCCGCTCAATCCAAGACATGATCGAGGGTCCAGGCCATGCATATTTCGTCGATCCAGCCTCGCCAACCCGTCTTCTCCACGAGCCATCTTGAGAAACCGGTTCCACCGGACAAATCAGCGGATAAGAAAGTAGACAGCGACGATGATAAGTCGGGGTCGGTAACGGCTGACAAGGTCCCCGGCGTAATTCGCCTGCTTGAAGCGGGGCACTTCAAAGGGGTCGCCGACGTTCGCCTGCGGATCAACTTCCAGGATCAGTTGGCTGAGCGCGCCGCGGACAAAGCCGCGGACACCCTCCGGAGGGGCGCTGACGAGTTGGTGAAAACGACCGCGAGCAAGACCGACGAGGTCCTTACGTCTTTCACGACTGACGAAGCGGCACGCGAAGGAGTTCAAGCATCGCTCAACGAGTTCTCCGAGTCCGTTGATGCCACCGTCGCCACGGCATCAAAGGCCGACGACTTGGATCTCGATGCGATCACGTCCGATCTCCGCGCCGCGTTTGACAATCTCGTGCAGGGCCTGGGCGATCTGTTCGGGCCGACCGACGTGGATACCTTTGGTATAGACGCGCTCGTGTCCGTCGCGCCGACGGCCGACGATCCGCCTGCAATTGACGCGTTCGAAGCCGCCCTGACTGAACTGACTGACGCATTTGACCTGGCGTTGAGCAGCCTGATCGAATCGGTCGAATCGAGCGTGTATCTGCCTGATCCATCGCCCGCGCCGGGCAATGGCTCAGCCTACGACAAGTTCCTCGCGGTCTACCACAACTTGGGGTCGGGTGACTCGCAGCTTGACACCGTCGCCTGAGCACGCCATCTTGCGTCGTGCGAGCTTGATCGTGCTTCTGCGTCACCTCGAAACGCTGGGAGAACCCCGATGAAACCCCTGATGAAACAGCTTCTGAATACCGTTGTCCTGTCCTTGCTCGTTTGTACCGTGGTGATCGGGTGCAAAAGCGCCGGCGTCACGATCGGCAAGTCCAGCGGGCCTTCGCCCGGCGTCCGCGGTGGACCGCCGCCCCACGCTCCCGCCCACGGGTACCGCAGGAAATTCGGCTATGACTACTACCCGGATCAGAACGTGTACTACGCACGGGATCGCGGCACGTACTTCTGGCTTCAAGGCGAGACCTGGAAGGTGGGCGTTGAACTGCCGAGCCATATCGCGCTGAATCTGGGCGGTCACGTTTCGATCGAGCTCGATACCCAAACGCCCTACGAGCAGCACGACGCCGTGGCCAAGAAGCACCCAGGTAAGGGCCGAGGCAAAGGCAAGGGCAAAGGTCGCGGCCGAGGCCGAGGCAACAGCGGCGAAGATGAAGATCCCAATAGCGCCACCGACGCCCACGGATAGCAATCCGTGGGTTTCCCGTGGGTTTCTCGATGCCTCCACCGTCTCCCCCCGCCTCCCCTCGATCACCATCACGCTGGATCGCCGGTTTCGATCGGATCATTCCGTTTGGGAAGGCTGGGCGCTGATGAAAGCCCTTGAAATCCGGCGTGGCGGCCGACCCGCGAGCCCGATGTATTGGATGCTCTATGAGTAGACCCCAGACAGACCGGAGGTCCGCTTGGCCGCCCGGGTGGATAAACCCATGATCAACAGACAATCAAAGAACAGAGTGTATCGTCAGGGCTTCACGCTCATTGAGATTCTCATTGTTGTGGTGATCCTCGGCATACTTGCCTCTATTGTGATTGCGCAGTTTCGTGACGCGAGTGACGACGCGGTGAGAGCAACGTTTCTCATCAACGGAAAAACGTTCGTCGAGTCGGCGATGAGATTCCGGTTGGATACCGGCCAGTTCCTGGAGGATTCAAGCTCGGGCGCCTTGCCGGCCGGCTTCGAGCAATACGTGCAGGCGGAGAAGTGGGTCGGCGGCACCCCGATCGGCGGCGTGTGGGACGCGGAGCTGAATTCCTTTGGTATCACTTCTGCACTTGGCGTTCATTTCAACGGATCCGGGGCCACCCGTGACGACGCCTATATGGTTCAGCTCGACGCTGCCGTCGACGACGGCGACCTCGCGACCGGCGGCTTCCGAAAGATCGCCGGCGATCGGTATTACTTCATCATCGCCGACTAACCAACCAGACTCTCCTGCTCAAGATTCAGATTTCGCAGCTCACTGAATCGCCGCACGACGCCCACGGATACCAATCCGTGGGTCTGTGCCTCTGAAGCGCCCGGCCGTCGCATATGAATATGCAGGTCGAAAAAACCCACGGATTGCTATCCGTGGGCGTCGTGAAGCGCATCGACGAGCGAGTCCGTATACTCGCGTATGTCGGCTGCGGGGCAGGATTGGTATCACTGTGTGGGGAACACGTATGGCTCGTGGTTGCCCGGCGACCCGCGCGGCTGGCATACTGGCAAGCATCGTCGACATGTCGATGGTGATTACAAGTGCCCGCCGCCACTCGGGAAATATGACACGTTGCACGAACATTCCAAGGGATTGATGCTGCGCGATGAGGTCACGCTTCGTGAAGACCACCAGCAGATCGTATTGGATTGTTTCGCGGAATCGCTTGCGTTCAACGAGATCCCATGCGCTGTAATGAGTGTTTCGTCGACGCATGCGCATGTGTTGGCCAGGTTTGTGCGCGGTTGCTCAACATCCACCGGGAAGCTGATCGCCGATCCGGCGCGGCATTATTTCGGAATCGCTCGCAAAGTTGCATCGCGTCGACTAAGCGAGAGTGGCAATGTTCCGCCCGGTGGATTGTGGTCAAAGCGTACGACGATTGTTCCCATTGCAGATCAAAGGCATTTTGAGAACGTCGTAGATTACATTCAACGGCACAAAGAAAAGGGCGCCGTTATTTGGGTGAACAGCCCCTCCGACGCCCACGGATAGCAATCCGTGGGACTCTTGTCCGGAAGCAATCCGTGGGAAACAACTCAAAGCGACGCCCACGGATACCAATCCGTGGGCCTCTCCTCAGCGATGCCTTGCCGGCTCCCCCGCAACCCCCAACCCCCGAGCACGCGGCACGAGGCGCCTCCGGTTGTGCGAGAACATCCGGGCTTCGCTACGCTCATGGACGATGTTCGCTTGTTATCGAATCGAATCCGTAAACTTCGAGACTGGTGTCGTTACCTTTACAAGATCACGCTGAATCAAAACTGTCGTTCTTCTAGCATCCAAACCAGCCGGGCGGCTATTGCCGACCGGCTGGGAATGATGGACTGAATTGTTTTTCGCGAACTTGAACATGGGCAATCCGTTGCCCTTCCTTTTTTCCCTCACCCCAACCCTCTCCCAGGGGGAGAGCGGGTAAGAAAAAGAACACCGGACATGAGACACGAGTGTCGCGCGCCTCATGCCCGGGGCCTATTCAATCAATAATCGAAGTCATCCATGCCGCCGCCGCCTGCGCCGGCCTTTTCCTTCTTCTTCTCCTTGATCTCGACGATCGCAGCATCCGTCGTCAGCAACAAACTTGCCACGGACGAAGCGTTTTGCAGTGCGATGCGCTCGACCTTGGTGGGAACGATCACGCCATCCTTGACTAGGTCGGTGTACTTTTGCGTCATCGCGTTGAAGCCGAAGTTGGTGTCGTTGGACTCGGTGACCTTCTGGGCGACGATGGAGCCGTCCAGCCCGGTGTTGATCGCGATCTGTTTGATGGGCGCTGCGAGTGCGTGGTAGACGATATCGACGCCGATCTTCTCATCGGCGGTGAGTTTTTTGCGCAACCCGTCGAGCTTGGTGCGTGCCCGGAGCACGGCCACGCCGCCGCCGGGCAGAATGCCCTCTTCCACCGCAGCGCGACACGCATGAAGCGCATCTTCCACGCGGGCCTTCGTCTCCTTCATCTCGACTTCGGTCGCAGCGCCGACGTTGATCTGGGCCACGCCGCCGGCCAGTTTCGCCAGGCGCTCCTCGATCTTCTCGCGATCGTACTCGGAGTTTGAGTCCTCTGCCTGCGTGCGGAGCTGATCGATCCGACCCTTGATGTCGGACGTCTTGCCCGCGCCTTCGACGATGGTGGTGTTGTCCTTGTCGATGGTGATCTTCTTGGCCCGGCCGAGATCGCTGAGCGACACGTTCTCGAGTTCGATCCCAAGCTCTTCCATGATGGGTTTGCCGCCGGTGAGAATAGCGATGTCTTCGAGCATGGCCTTGCGCCGATCGCCGAAGCCGGGCGCCTTGACGGCGCAAATCTTGAGCACGCCGCGCAGCTTGTTGACGACGAGCGTGGCCAGCGATTCGCCTTCGATATCCTCAGCGATGATGAGCAGGGACTTGCCGGTCTCGGAAACTTTTCCGAGGATCGGGAGCAGGTCCTTCGCGCTGGAAAGCTTCTTCTCGTGGATGAGGACGTACGTATCTTCGAGCACGCATTCCATCTCGGCGAGATTGGTGACGAAGTGCGGGCTCAGGTACCCCTTCTCGAACTGCATACCTTCCACGAGCTCGACCTCGGTTTGGAGCGACTGTCCTTCCTCGACGGTAATGACGCCGTCCTTGCCGACCTTGTCCATGGCTTCGGCGATGATCTTGCCGATCTGCTCGTCCTGGTTGGCGGCGCAGGTGCCGACCTGGGCGATCTCGGTGGAGGCGCTGACATCCTTGGACATGCGGGCAAGCTCATCGACGATCGCTTCCACCGCCTTGTCGATGCCGCGCTTGATCTGATTGGCGTTTCCGCCGGCGGTCATGTACTTGAGGCCTTCGGCAAAGATCGCTTCGGCATAGATGGTGGCGGTGGTGGTTCCGTCGCCGGCGTCTTTGGAGGACTTTGAGGCGACCTCCTTGACCATCTGGGCCCCCATGTTCTCGTAGGCGTCGTCGAGCTCGATTTCCTTGGCCACCGTAACGCCGTCTTTGGTGACGGTCGGCGTGCCGAAGGACTTTTCGAGCACGACCACGCGGCCGGAGGGCCCGAGCGTGACCCTGACCGCTCGGGAAAGCTTCTGGATGCCGCGAAGTATCTTCTCGCGGGCGTCGTTGTCGTAGGCGATTTGTTTAGCAGCCATTGGTGTTGTTCCTCTTGGTGGCGGGTGTTTTGGAAGGGTGAATGTTCAACGCGCCGTCAGGGCAGACGACGAAGATTTTCGTTCTCTCAGGTTAGATCGGCGCGTGCCTGATACGCAGCCGACACGTGCGAAGCGTCGAGCCAGATGTAGTTCTGCTCGGTGGTGATGCGAATGCCTTGGGCGCTCTTGAGCTCCTCGACCTCCACGACGTTCCGGATTTCGAAGGATCGTTCTTCACTACTCCCGGACAGGATGATGTCCAGCTCCTTGTCGGAGTTCTTCATGTCTTTGAGTATCTCGATCAGCGGGCCGCGTTCCATTGTTGGTCCTTGGTCGTTAGTTGTTGGTGGTTGGTAGTTGGTTGGTGGCTAATGCCTAGTGCCTAGTGCCTTCTTGTCAGTCAATCACGCCGAGGATGTCGTCCTCGGTCACGATAAGGATGTCCTCGTCACCGATTTTGATTTCAGTGCCGGCGTAGGAGGTGAAGATGACGCGGTCACCCTTCTTGACGGTAAAGGGAATGTACTCGCCGGTGTCTTTGTTGAGCCGGCCGTTGCCCACGGCGAGTACCTTGCCCTCTTTGGGCTTGTCTTTGGCGGACTCGGGCAGGAAGATGCCCGCGTCGGTCTTGGTTTCCGGATCGGCTCGCTTGATCAGAATCTTGTCGCCGAGAGGTCGCACATTCATGTCTCAGATCTCCTGAAATAAGTAAGGTTGAGGCATCGGCCTCGGTACATCAGTGGTGGTCTTCACGATAACGGCCACACGTCGGCGTAGTGGCGTCGCAGAATTCGTCGCATGACTTCGAGCATACTCTCCAGATCGATGGGTCGGTCAAGCACCGCGAACGCCCCCTCGCGCAACGCCTCGGTGAGCCCACGGGCGCTCTGGCGGGCGGTGACCGGAGGCGGTCGAATGACGACGGTGGGCGGCGGCTGCGCGAGCCGGCGGAGCAGTTGGAGGATGCGGGGACCGCCGGGTTTGGACGGTAGGTCCCGCTGCAAGGGAATGGCCAGATCGACGACCGCGATATGGATGGCGAACTCGTCGATGGCTCGAGCCGCCTCCTCGCCGGACTCAACGTGGATACTGTGGATCCCCATCGGGGCGAGCAACTGCGGCAACTGAGCCATGGCCGTAGTCTGCCGCCAACCGCCATAGGACAGCAGGAGGTTCAGGCGTGAGCGTCCAGGCGGTTGGGAAGTCGTGGGCATAGCGTTGTTCATGGCACAGGAACACCCTTGCGGCCTATCGAGGCGGAAAGCATGAGGCAAGGCTCGTGCCGCGGCGTTTTGAGCATCGGAACCAGTAAAGGCTGTCTTTACAGTGGTTTACGGCGACTGGCTGCGTTGGGGGCTCAGTCAACTGCTGTCAATGCCGATGCGTGGACACGCAACGTCTGCCAAATTGGCGGAGAGAAAAAGGGGTCGGGAGTCTTTTCGCAAAATCGCCACTGGAATGGCAATAAACGCGGTTTATGAGAAAAGACTCCCGACCCCTTTTTTCGTCGGACAAGCGTGGATTGGCGAGCAGCGGGTGGCGGGCGGCGCGAGGGGACTACACTGTCCGCTCGCCGGACGGTTGGTTCGGCTGACGCTGAGGACGCACGTTGATGTCACAGGTGATGGTGGTTGACGCCCTGGCGGGTCGAGTCCCGGTGGGCTCGCAGGTGACGGTCAAGGGCTGGATCCGCACCCGCCGCGATTCCAAGGCCGGCCTCTCGTTTCTCACCGTCCACGACGGCTCGTGCTTCGATCCCATTCAGGTCGTTGCCCCCAACACGCTGGCCAATTACGAGGATGAGATCCTTCGGATCACCGCCGGCTGCTCGGTCATCGTCCAAGGCGAGCTCGTCGAATCGCAGGGTAAAGGGCAGGCGTTTGAAGTGCAGGCGTCGTCGATCGAGATCGTCGGCTGGGTGGATGATCCGGACACCTATCCGATCGCAGCAAAGCGGCACACATTCGAGTACCTGCGTGAAGTGGCGCACCTTCGTCCGCGGACCAACACGTTCGGGGCCGTGGCCAGAGTGCGCCATTGCCTGGCCATGGCGGTGCACCGGTACTTTGACGAGCACGGCTTCGCGTGGATTCACACGCCGATCATCACCGCCAGTGATTGCGAGGGCGCCGGCGAAATGTTCGGCGTCTCCACGCTGGATTTAGTGAACCTGCCTCGAACTGAAGAAGGCGCGATCGACTACGCCGAGGACTTTTTCGGTCGGCCTGCGTATCTGACCGTCTCCGGCCAACTCGACGTCGAGTGTTATTGCCAGTCGCTGACAAAGGTATACACGTTCGGCCCGACGTTCCGCGCGGAGAACTCCAACACGCCTCGACACCTGGCGGAGTTCTGGATGATCGAGCCGGAGATCGCGTTCGCCGACCTCAACGACAACGCCGATCTCGCTGAGGATTTCTTGAAGTTCATTTACCGTGCGCTCTTGGAAGAGCGCAGCGACGACATGGCATTCTTCGAGAAGCGCATCGAGCCGGACGCGATCAAGCGACTCGAAATGTTCATCGAATCGAGCTTCGAGCGCATGGAGTATGGCGACGCGATTGAGGCGCTCAAGAAATCCGGCAAGAGCTTCGAGTTCCCCGTTGAGTGGGGCCGCGACTTGCAGACCGAGCATGAGCGCTACTTGACCGAGGAGTACGTCAAGCGGCCGGTGGTGGTGATGAACTATCCGAAGCAGATCAAACCCTTTTATATGCGGTGCAATGATGATGGCAGGACGGTGGCGGCGATGGATGTGCTAGCGCCGGGGATCGGTGAGATCATCGGCGGGTCGCAGCGCGAGGAGCGCTTGGACGTGCTCGATCAGCGGATCGCGGAGACGGGCTTGCCGCCCGAGCCGTATTGGTGGTATCGCGATCTGCGCCGCTACGGAACGGTGCCGCATGCAGGCTTCGGCTTAGGTTTTGAGCGGACGATCCAATATGCGACCGGGATGGCGAATATCCGCGACGTGATCCCATTCCCCCGGACGCCGAAGAACGCGGAGTTTTAGGGAAGGCATCGAGGCATCAAGGCATCAGGGCGAGGTGCGAGGACACGGAGGACCGGTGGCGGAATGAAGACACAGATGGGCGAGTAT
>JADFNO010000045.1 GCA_022563315.1 Planctomycetota bacterium
GAGCCTGTCTGAAACACATCGACCGGGAAATGCTGCATCCCCCCGCCCCCGGAACCGCCCCCGGAAGCGCGCTCGTGTCTAGATCTTTGATGATCTTGTTGCAGGCGGCGACGATGAGCTTGGTGCGGCGCTGATCGAGCTTGCCCAGTTCTCGGTTGGCTTCGGCGCAGGCGCGTTTGAGCAGTCCAAAGGCATGAATCACCTTCGGAGGAAGCGCTCGGCCGGAGATCGGAAAATTGAGCACCGCGCGTTGCGTGGATGCGCCAAAGAGCACCGAGGCGGGAACTTTCATTTCGCCCATCGAGTCCCGTTCAACACGCGTCCCTGCGGTTGATTTCGTTTTCTTCTTCGCCATGATAGACACCCTAGCATGACGGGCCGTTGACGCAAAGTGCGCCCGCCTCCAAGCCTGCTTACTCACCCAGGGGATAGACCAATACATGACCCGGCCGTCCGCGGAATGTCCACGATGCGGTTACAACCTTGACGGGACGGTCTCGACGTGGACCGAGCAGTGTCCGATTCGAGGCCGGTGCAACGAATGCGGATTGGAGTTTGACTGGCATCGCGTCTTCGTGCTCACCGTGCACCCGTGGCTGTTTGAATATCACTGGCGGCGAAGGCCATTCTCTCGATTCCTGCAAACGGTGCTGTATGCGTTTCGACCCCGCCGGTTCTGGCGCGAGGTGCGACTGACCGATCCGGTTCATTTGATGCCGGCGGCGGTTGTCACAGGATTGTTGGCACTGACCGGGGCTGTGCTACTGATCGCGACATTGGTCTTGCCGCAATACCTATGGCGACTATCGAATGGATTTCCCGTTGGCGCTTCGTTTTGGCGAGACGAAATTGTTGAGACGACCTTGCGCACGCCCCGAACGTTCATGCGACTCATGCCCGGCTTGCCGGTGGCGCTCTTCGCGATGCCCGTGATCTTCGCATTGATTCCGATCACGCTTCGCCAAGCGCGAGTTCGACGTAGGCACATCGTCCGTATCTTTTTCTACTCGCTCGTAGCGCCGATCACGATCGCTTGCGCCTGGTGCGCTGTGAATTTGATGTTGCTCATCATCGGGCTTGATCGACTCGCCGACGCGATCGATCCGGTGTATTGGCGGGGCCAGGTTGGTTCCTCGGTTCTGACGACCTTCTTATTTCAGCTCTTGCCGGGCATGGCCATCGTCCTGCCTTGCACCGTGTGGATGGCAAACTGGTGGTACCTGGGGTGTCGCCGATACCTCCAGCTTGAACATGCCGGGCAAGTTACAGCGGTGCTCACACTGATCCTTTTTCTGCTCGCGACGATCACCGAACTCGTGTTCACCTAGGTCTTGCCGGTTCCTCAAGAAGTGCCGGAACAACCTCACTGGCGTTACCTAGCAATTCAACGTCCGCCAGTGAGCTTGCGTCGCTCGCCTGTGTATTAACGATGACAATCTTCGCCCCGGCGGACTTCGCCAGACCGATCAACCCCGCCGCCGGGTACACCACAGCGCTGGTTCCAATAACCAGCAGAACGTCGCAGTCGCGGCACGCTTGTTCAGCATCAGTCCAAGCGCTGCTTGGGAGTGCTTCGCCGAACCACACGACCGCTGGGCGGAGCTGATCACCACAGTCCGGACAATGTCGAAGACCCGGCGGATCGGTCATATCGACCGCTTCCTCATACCCGCAGGACGCGTGGCAGCGATCCGCCGCGATCGTTCCGTGGAGTTGAATCACCTGTTTCGCCCCGGCCCGGTGCAGAAGATCGTCGACGTTCTGCGTGACATGGATCATCTCTGGATGTCGCGCGAGAGCGATGTGCGCGCCGTTCGGTTGAGCCTCGGCGATCGCACGCCGTCGATGGGCGTACCACTCACTAACGAGTTGTGGATCTTCGGCAAAGCCTTGCGGCGAAGCGAGTCGCATGGGATCGTGCTTGGCCCAAAGTCCGCCCGTTTGAGCGTCTCGGAATGTGGGCACACCTGATTCGGCGCTCAGCCCCGCTCCGGAAAACGAGACCACCCGACTTGCCTCATGGAGGATTCGTCTGGCCTGGTCGATCACGGCAATGAATCAGACCCTGCGACCCCCGGCGCCCCCGGCACCCCCGGCACCCCCGCCCCCGGCACGGGTGTTTGGTCAGGCAGGGACTGGTTGGCCGCATCAAAGGCAGCTTGTGTCTGCTCATCAAGCGCGCCCTCGAAGCGTCGCTGAATCTCATCGCGCAGTTTGACCGCGGAGACCGCATCAGATTGTGCCAGTTCCGTCAGCAAGTCCACCCAAACTGCCGCGTCGTTGTTCAATCCCGCGGCGATGTCATAGTGCCCGGCAAGGGCGGCAGCGCGGAACTGAAGCGGACCGAGATTCAGCGGCGCCGACGCCTCGTCGATCCGCACCAACAGGTCGTGCGCCGATTGCGGGTTGCCGGTCGCCAGCCACAACTCCGCTAAACGCAGGAAAAGCGCCGCGCGTTGATCGGCTGGCAGCGCGTCATCGGGCAACCGGGCGGCTCGTGCCAGAACCGCGACCCGCAGTGTTTGATCAACGTGGTCGAACGAGGCGAGGATATCGTCGCCTTGCAGCATTTCGCCCGGCGGGAGTTTTCCAAAGAACCCAGCCGTGGCGACCATCCACATCTGCTGATGCGGCTGGGGCGGAGCAACCCGAACCAACTCGCGCAGCGTGGTGAGATTCACGTCGCCTTGAGCGATCAAATGGATGCAATGCGGGTAGATCGCTTCGTCGGCCGCGCGCTGCTGCAAGGGCGCTAACACGCCCGCCCAGCTCAGCCCTTTGGCCGCCGCGCTGCGTATGGCAGGATCGTCCGAATCGAGCCAGCTTTCGATGCCCGCGCGATCGACGTCCTCCCCAAGCCCGGCCAGGAGCCGAACGTGGGCCGGCGTCGTGTGCTGTGAGGCGGCGTGACGCGCGTTGGAGCGAAGCTCGGCCAGCGCGGTCTCGTCGAGGGCCGCGCTATTGACAAGGGCCCACGCCGCATCCGCAGCCGTCCGCCCAGCCTGCGCGTCGTTGAGCCATGTCGTCAGCACGTCCAGCGCGGACGGGCTCGGCCGCTTGACCAGGATCTCCAGATACCCTGCGGCCCGAGTTGGATCCGATTCCGACGCCAGGGCCGCCGCGACAAGTTCACCGGTGCGCGGATAGTTCAAATCGTTCAGTAGCCGAGCCGCCGACAGGCGTAGCGACCGGCCTTCGCCCGCATCGGCCAGTCGCTGGGCCAGCTTGTCCTGCACCTGGATCGGCGCCAACTCGCTGTCGCGAAGCAGCCGTTCCACCCGGTCGACGGCAAACTGCCGAATCGGCGTCAATGGATCGCTTAGCAGCACCTGCAGGCGAGCGAACTGATCTACAGGCGAAAGGCCCATTAGCACCTCCCGCTCCGCCTCGACCACGCGCTGGGCGATGGAGTCGTTGTCACGCTTGAGCTGCTGAATCCGTTGCTCGAGATCGGCGACACGGGCGCTGAGTTGCTGCACCATGATGCGCAGCCAGTTTTCCAGGGGCTCGTCCTTATGTTCCGCCCACCACGTTCGCCAGCGCTTGGCATCGGACCCGAACGGAAAACCGGTGAGGCGCTCGAGGCTGCGGCATGCGCCCGCCACGACCTCGGCCGGTTCCGGAGGTTCGCGCTCCAGCAGCGTCATCAAATAGCCGGCACTCTGACGGCTACGAAACGACCCCAGGGCGGTGATCGGGCCCAGGCGCGAGGCCGCGGACGCGCCGGGGTCCAACGCCATCGACCCGGCAAGTTGCAACGCCGGCTCCCCGTAGCGCGGCAGCAGGGAACTGAGCCGTTCGACGATCTGGGGCGACGCGGCCTGCAGCGTTGCGATGACGGTCTGGAGCAATCCCGCGACCGGCTGAGGCGAAGCCTCCATCGCCTCGATCACGGCGACAACCACCGGGCCGCGACCGCTGCCCAGAGCCTGGCGAAGGATGGCGGTGGCCGGGGCCAGCCGCATGGCGATGAGCTCCTCGGCCGCGCCTCGCCGTGTGGCCGGCTCAATCTCGGCGGTCGGAGGGCTCAGCAACATGCTCTGGAAGATTTCCAGTTGCCGACGCTGCTGGGCCGTCAGATCCTCCGGATCGTCCTGAGCCGGGTCCGTCCCGACCGCGGAGAGGGCCCCCGGCCGGGCCAACGACGCCGAGTCGGGCTCGGCGCAGCCGACGAGCCAGCCGACCACGCCGGCAAGAAGCCACCACGGGGCCCTGCCGCCTCCGATTTCTCCGCGATATTTGGACATTCGCACTGCCGAGGCAAGACTACAGTAGTACCATGCGATCGCGTTGCATCGTATCGGCTACATCTCGCCGGTGGAGCAACCCAAAGCAACGACCAGTGGGAGCGCCCGTTCATGAGCGAATGGTTTGACGCCGAGGAACACGCCGATCGGGCGCTGGAAATGTATGAGCGGGGTCGCTGGGCGGAGGCCGAGGCCGAACTCCGCAAGGCACTGTCGCTGAACCCGCATCAGGGCGAATGGCATTTCAACCTCGGCTTGACGCTGGAGGCCGCCGGTCGCGAGGCCGAGGCTTTGACCTGCTATGAGCGGACGATCTCCCTCCTGCCCGGTCAGATCGATCCGCTGATGGCCGCCGGCATCGTCGCCAATCGTCTCGGCCAGTTCGACCGGGCGGTCGAGCTGCTGCAGGACGCGCTGCGGACCGATCCTCAATGCGAGGCGGCCTACGCACACCTGATCGAAAGCCACCTACGGCTGGGGGCGCATGATGAGGCCGAGACAGCGTTCTATCTCGCGCAGCACGCCTTGCCCGAATCAAGCGCGCATTGCCTGGCGACGATGGCTGAGAGTCTGATGCAGCGTGCGGCGTATGACCGGGCCGAATGGTGCCTGCGCGAGGCGTTGCGACTCGACCCGACGATCCCCCGCCTTCGAGCCCGGCTGGGAGCGGTGTATACCGCCACCGGCCGTCATCGCCGCGCATTGCAGATGTATCTGCGCGACCTTCGTAACGACCCCGGCAATATCGATACGCTGCTGGACTTCGGTGAGCTACTGGTGGAGATGGGGCGGATGCCCGAGGCCGCAGAGAAGTTCCGCCGGGTCCTGGAGCTGGAGCCGGCCAATGTTGACGCCCACCATCGGCTTGGGGGAATCGCCTTGGGAGCCGGTCGCTACGAACAAGCCCATCTCGAGTTCGAGTTGGTCTTCCGACTCGATCCGGAGTTTCCGCAGATCCGGCTCGGGCTCGGAGAGGTGCTTCTACGGCGAGGCCGTGTCGAGGAGGCCGGCCGACATCTCATCGAGCAGTTGGATCTGCTTCGGGCCGCCGCTGGCGAGGACGAGCATCACACCGACCTGCCCCAGTTCGGGGCGCTGCTGCTCGAGGCCGAGCTGCCGGCGGAGGCGGGCATTGTCTTTGAGCAGGCCATCTCGCACGACGACCACGACGTGCCGCTGTGGTTGAATCTGGCCCGGGCCCGCTTTCGGGCCGGCGATCGCGAGGCCGGGGCGGCGGCCTCACGCCGCGTGGTCCGGCTTGATGGACGCTGCATCGTCGCTATCCACAACCTCGCGCTGGCCGCGCTCGAAGAGGGCCGGCTTCGGCTGGCCGCAGGCTGGATCGCCCGTGGCCTGCGCGTGGACCGACACGACCACGGCTTGCGCCGCCTGCGAATGAAGCTGTACCTGGCGTGGCTGGGGCACGCGCTAACACGGCCGCTTCAACGCCGCCGCTGATACTCGACTTCCCTGGTGCTGTTTCAAATGCAGCGGTCATCACGCGCCGCCGGAGCTTGCCGGCAAGTCCGGCCGGGTGGTCGCGAAAGACCCCTAGAGCGTCGCGCTTGTATACGGCAGGAGGCCCATGTACCGGGCTCGCTTGATCGCCATGGCGATCAACCGCTGTTCCTTGGCTGAGGCCCCGGAGCGCTTGCGCGAGTAGATCTTGCCGTTGGGGGTCATCAACCGGCGAAGCTCTTCCGATCGTTTGTAATCGGCGAAGAGTCGTCCCCCGGGACCGGTCTGAACACAGCCGGCGCGACGTGGCCCGGGCCGAAAGGCGTGACTCATTTGTTTTCCTCGTGGTGGCATGGTACGAGCACGTCGCGGCCGGGCCCTCCGGCGGAATAATGGGCAGGTCAGGATAGACGCTATGGGCGGCCAATCAAGTCCCGGCCGACCCCATACGACCGGCTGAGGACGGCTTTTTCCCCGAAATAGGCCGACCCGGTGAAACCGCAGACCGCCGTTTGCGAAAAAACCAGTGAAGCTTTACCGCTTCGACAACCCATCCTCCTCTCCTCCTTCCTTCAATCGCCGACCGGTACCCGCCCGACGTTGCCCCCACCGTCGTGAAACCGGTCGGCGATCTTTTTTGCGTCGCCTCTGCATCGCTCTCCCCCGATCGATCCGATATTTCGCTAAGGCCCATGCGCTTACCCCTCATCGGTATCACGTGCGATATCCGCGACGATCGTTACAGCGCCGCGCCGCAGTGCGCGCGCGCCGTCGCCGAAGCCGGCGGACTGCCCGTTCTGCTGCCCTGTCTGGCCGACTGCGCCCCAAGCTACGTTGATCGGTGCGACGGAATCATCCTTCCCGGCGGCGATGACCCGATTATGGAGACCTGGGGGATTCCCACGCACGATCAGGCCAAGCCGATCGCACCTGAAAGACAAGCCTTTGAGCTGGCGCTCCTTGCGGCGCTTGATGCGCAGCTTGAGCGACCCGTGCTGGGAATCTGTCTCGGCATGCAACTCATGGGCCTGCATCGCGGCGGCTCGCTCGACCAGCACCTGCCCAGCACCCTCGCAACGGCCGATCAACATTGGGGCAAACGCGAGCACCCGATCGCCGGCTCACTCGGCCAGGGGACCGTTCACAGCCACCATAGGCAAGCGATCACCGTGCCCGGCGAACTGACCGTTGTCGCCACAGCGCCCGATGGGGTGATCGAAGCGATCCGCGACGACCAGCGCCCGTTCTATCTGGGCGTGCAGTGGCACCCGGAGCGCACCAAGGACGAGCGGTTCGGATCGGGCTTGATCCGCCAACTCGTGGACGCCGCCAAAGTTGCGATCGCCAGCCGGCCGCAATAACGCTGCGATCTGCCCCAATCCCGCATCCGAACGCCATTTCTGTAACGTCGGCCAGGCCGGTTCCGTATAAGGCTCGTACGCAGCACGGCTGCCATCGCAAACCTCTACGGGAGTCAATGCACATGAAGCACCTCACCGCACTCACCACGGCTTTGTTGAGCACCGCCTCGGTCGCGTGGGCCGGAGCCTTCAACCCGGACACGGTTTCCGTCGAGGCCCGCTGGGTGGTTCATCTGGACGTCGAGGCGCTCACCAGCTCCGAGTTCGGTGCGTGTTTGATCAAGGGCCTGCAAAGCCAGGAGGAGAACCCGCTCGGCCAAATAGAAGCCCAGATCGGCATCAACCCCCTAAAAGATGTCTATTCCCTGACCGCGTACGGCACCGGCGAACCACCGGCCAAAGGCGTCTCGATTGAAGTCACCGGTGAGGAGGTCAGCATTGGAGCCGTCGCCCGGCCCGGCGAGAATACCGTCGTGGTCGCCGTGATGAGCGATGCCATTGACGCCTTGATTCAGAAGGTTGCCGCCGATGAGCAGCGCTACGAGAAGATCAGCCGCGCTGGGTACACGATTCACTCCTGGGCGGACCAAGACAGCGACGAGCGATGGTATCTCTATCAACAGCCGACCGAGAACGACGCACGGCGTCTCGTGCTGGCCAGCGACAATAGCGACGCGCTGTTTGAAGGAATCAGAGTTCTGGCCGGCGACGCGCCGAGCCTCGCCGATGTCAATCGCGACGATCGACAGTTCCCCCAACCGGGCTCGATACTGTTCGCATCAGTAGACGATATCGGGGACTTGGCTGATCACGCGGCTGCCTCTGAAATTCTCAAGCGAACCAAACGGTTGGCTGTGAATCTGGTCGAAGACCAGGGGACGGTCCACTTGAACATCTCAGCCGATGCCGATTCCCCTGAAGCAGCAACCACCATCATACAAATCATTCAGGGCGCGTTAGCGATGGCCACACTAGTCGTCGATCCGAACGATGACGAGGCGGCCGCGTTTACAACGCTCGTCCGGAATCTCACCTTCACCGCCGAGGGGCGGCGCATGAGCCTGGAGTTCCAGCAGCCGGCTGAAGTAATCTGTCAGTTGCTCGAAGCGGCTGGTAAAGGCTCACGGTTTGGCGTAGGAGACTGACAACGATTGCGCCCCCTGAGCAACCGGTCAAGCGCCTCCAAACGAGTGGATTGATGACTGACGCGAACCAAGGCCAACTCATCGCCCTTTCAGCGCTCAGCAGCCGGCAACTCGCCCTGCGCGCCCAAAAACAATCGCTGCCCGCGTTTACCGAGTTGGTCACGCGCTACGAACATCGGCTGTTCAACTTCGTTTTGCGACGCGTCAACTGCGATGCCGATGCTGAGGATATTGTTCAGGAAGCATTCCTCCGAGCGTGGCAATCCATCGACCGCTACGACCCGACGTGGGAGTTCTCCACCTGGCTGTACACGATCGCCCGCCGTCTGGCCGCGAACCAATACGCCGCGTCACGACGGCTCGCACTACAAGCGGACGCAACGACCAATACGGCTTCCGCGCAATCCGCTGATCCCGCTGAAATCGTGGCTCGCAACGAGCAGCACGGTAATCTCTGGCCGATCGCCCAGCGAATACTCACCGACGATCAGCGAACCGCCCTGTGGCTGCGATATGGTGAATGTATGGCGGTTCAGGATATCGCCAACGTCCTCGGCAAAACGCGCGTTGCCGTTCGTGTGATTCTGTTTCGAGCGCGCAAAGCGCTCGCCAAAGATATGAATTCAACGCTCGCAACGCATGAGCCGGTGCAGGCCCTACCGGAGCCGGTTCCCGAACCGAAATTGCCCACAGCCCGCGTGGTGGGAGGATTGAGATGAAAACAATCATCGCAAAATGGTTCTTCCTCAAGTCACTCGATGACGGCACACACTCGCCGCGCTTCGTCGTCAATCGGCTTGAACGCTCCGCCAACTTCGCCGCGTGGGCGCACTCCATGACTGAGGTTGACCAACGACTCGCTGATGATGTCGGTCAGGCCCAAGTAACACCCTCACGCCACATGCATCGACGCACGATGGATGCGCTGCATGAGAACGCATTTACAACAAATACTGATCGGCCGCAGCGCCGTCTACCACGGTTTGCCGCAGCAGCCTTCTGCGTAGTCGTCGTGGCTGCGGGTGTGCTCGCCAATCGATTCGTCACGTCAAGGCCAAGCGATCTTATTCCTGTGGCCGGAGGCGGATCATTCATCGATACCATGCCGAGGTTCGATCTTCGCCAGCGGAGCGACGCGATCCTCGCTTCGTATGTTCACAAACCGCTGGATGAAGAAGGCCGAGCGCTCGCGCATGATGCCCAGCGCATAGGCGAATACCTCTTGAACCGACTGCCACTGCGATCAACCATTCGCCCAGCCAGTTACACCCTCGATCGCGACGACTGATGGGTGCCATGCTTCGACCCGTCCCGGGCGAAGCATGATTCACCGCGACACGAAAAATCATCCCATCTCACCGCGACCACCGGTCGCGGCTTTATGATTTCGCCGCCGATCCCTCCCCCTTATTTCGACGTTTCGACGTTTCCCCCATCCGCGTTCATCTGTGGTTCCATTTCTTCACCCCACCGTCGGCAACCACGCGGCAAGCAGGTTGATCGTCGCTTGCAGATCGCCCTTGTCAATTGATTCGGTCACGGTGTGAATGTACCGCGTCCCGCACACGATCGCCGCCGTCCGCGCACCGGCTCCGGACCGCTGGATCGCGGCGCCATCCTGACCGCCGCGGGGCAGGATGCACCGTTGGTGGGGAATCTTGTGCCGCTTGGCCACCTTGCACAGATCATCCACCAACTGATGGTCCGCAATCATCGATGAATCCTGCACCATGACCCCCACCCCGTCGCCATGCTTCGTGACGCGCTCAGTATCCGGAACACCCGGCGTATCACAGGCCAACGTCGTATCCAGCCCGATTCCAATATCAGCGCCGACGGCGTTGGCGGCGGCCGTCGCCCCGCGCAAGCCCACCTCCTCCTGCACGGTGAACACCACCACGACTTCGCAACTATGTTTCGCCGTCTTCGCTCGACTCTTGGTCAGCTTCGTCACCGCCTCGATCGCCACAAAGCACGCAATACGGTTATCAAGCGCCTTGGAGACCACCTTGCGCGGCTGCTCGATGAACGGCTCGTTCATCACAACAAAGTCCCCCACTTGGACCTTGCGTTTCACCGCCTTGGCGTTCATGCCCAGATCAATAAAGAACTCGCTCGTCTCCGGGATCTTCTTGCGGTCCTCAGCTGATGCGATGTGTATTGGCTTCCCGCCGGGGTTCATCACCCCTTCAAAGTCACCGTCCTTAGCGCACACCAGCACCCGCCTGGAAAACAGGTTCCGCGCATCGAACCCGCCCGCTGGATTCACCCAGATGAACCCCTTGTCATCGACATGCCTGACATAGAACCCGATCTCGTCCATGTGCGCCGCCACCATCACGCGCGTGGTCTTGCGCTTGCGACTGGTTGCAGTGGGTTTGCGCGTGCAGATCAACGATCCCATCGGGTCGGTGGTGACGGTGTCGAACAGGCCCTTGATATTCTTTTTCACAAGATCGCGGACGCGCTCCTCTCGGCCGGGGATGCCGGGCGTTTCGCAGAGGCTTCGAAGCAGGCTGATGTTCATACGGGTTGCTTCCTTCCTTCGATGATGAAGTACGACCGGCGGTCAATTCCGTCATCGCCCCTCATCCGGTCCGATCCCCTACCATCTTGGGTAAGAGTCACGCATGATGGTGCACGATAGCCCACTACGCAAACGCCACGAGTCATACGCCGGCCGGATCCGCACGCCGCCGCATGCCGATGTCGCCCGGCCCGGCGCGGCGCAGGGCTCACAAACCGCCCCGCCCCAGGTCGAATTCATCGCCTATGGCCGATCGGATCAGCCCGAGAAAATCGCCTGCGAAATCCTCGCCACCTTCGGCCAGCTCCAAGGGGAGTACGCTGCCATCCGCAAGGGCGCAGGCGTGATGGATTGCCCGCACCGAGGCACGATCCTCATCACCGGCTCCGATCGGCGCGAGTTCCTCAACCGTATGTTCACCCAGGAACTCAAGGACCTTGCCCCCGGAAGCGCCAAGCTTACATTTTGGCTCAATCGTAAGGGCCGCATCGAATCCGATCTCGTGCTGGTCGAACTGGGCGATCGACTGCTGGTCAGTTTGGATATCACGCAGGTGTTGCAAACGATTACCACCCTCAGCGAGTACATCATCGTTGAAGATGTGCAACTGGAGGATGCTAGCGAACAGTTCCATCACATCAGTGTGCATGGACCTCGCGCGTCAGCCGTCATCGCCCAAATCGCAGGCCGCAGCGAGTTCGATCTGGACGAACGACAAACAACCACGGTCAAAATAGGCGATTCGGACGTCGTTATTTTCCGCTCTGATCAGACCGGCGAATGTGGGCTCCATCTCATTACGTCCATCTCAAGTGCGGAAACTGTTTGGGATGCGTTGCTCGCCGCGGAGCAAGATGGCAACGAATCCAGCCGGCGCGTGCGGCCAATTGGGTGGTATGCGTTCAATACCGCGCGCATCGAAGCAGGGACTCCCCTGTTCAACGTCGATTTCGCAGCCGACACGCTTCCGCACGAGACCGGCGTGCTGCACGATCGCGTCAGCTTCACAAAGGGGTGCTACTTGGGCCAAGAAATCGTCGCTCGGATCGAAAGTCTCGGCCAACCCAAACAGCAACTCGTGGGCCTGAGAATGCAAAGCGACTTGCTGCCCGTGGCCGGAGCGCAGGTCTTCGCCCAAGAGGGTCAAGGCGCGCTGGGTCCGCAGATCGGGCTCGTCACTTCCAGTACGATCAGCCCGATGCTCAGCGCTGCCTGCATTGCATTTGCCATGCTCAAGACGGCTTACACCACACCCGACACGATTGTCACGGTTGCCGCTGAGGGTGAACAGGCCTCCGCCAAAGTATGTGATCGCTGTTTCTACGAGCGTGCTTCTTCACCGGCAGCACCACCATCAACCGCTCCTGGAGCGAATCCCAAGGACGATCAATGAACACCGCCACCGGTCCCGGAAGTTTCGAGTGGATTCTGCTCGCTGCCGGCGGCGTGTTGACGCTTGCGTTGCTCGTCTTCTTCATCGTTGTCTTCACGCGAAAAGAGCAGCAATGACTCGCTGCTATCCAGTCAGCATCGCACACAATGACCCACGCCCCGCCCTCTGACATCCGCGTCACCGAGTGCGGCCCGCGCGACGGGTTGCAGAACGAAGCGACGATCCTCAGCATCGATCAGAAAGTCGCGCTTATTGATTTGCTGTCCGCAAGTGGCGTGGCCGAAATCGAAGTCAGCAGCTTCGTCAGTCCAACGTGGGTTCCGCAACTGGCCGACGCCGAGCAGGTGTTTGCGCGAATCAGTCGGCGAGATTCGGTCGTCTATTCAGCGTTGGTGCCAAACGAAGAGGGAATGCGTCGCGCGATGGACGCCAAGATCGATAAGATCGCCATCTTCACCGCCGCCTCCGAGACATTCAGTCGCAAGAACACCAACGCCACGATCGCCCAAACCCTGCGCCGCTTTGAGCCCGTGGTTGCCCAGGCCAAGGATGCAGGCCTTCCCGTTCGAGCGTACATCAGTTGCGTGGTGACGTGTCCCTACGAGGGCCCGGTCGATCCCCGTCAAGTGCGCGACGTCGCCTCACAACTGCTGGACCTGGGCGTCGATGAGATCGATCTTGGAGAAACGATCGGCGTGGCCGTGCCGACCGATATCGACCGCCTGTATGAAGGCTTAGCCGGCTTGCTCGAACCGGGGCAGACCACGCTGCACCTGCACGACACCCGCGGGACGGCGCTTGTCTGCGCGATGCGCGCACTTCAGTTGGGCGTCACCAGTTTCGACTCGTCGTGCGGCGGGCTGGGCGGTTGCCCCTATGCGCCCAACGCCGCGGGCAACCTCGCCACCGAAGACCTCGTTTATCTGTGCAATCGAATGGGATACGAAACAAGCGTCGACCTCGCGGCAGTCTTTGCGGCCTCGCGTCACATTGCTGCTGTTTTAGGCCGCGCGCTACCGGGACGCGTGTTCACTGCCGACGGGTCGGCGTCGTCCTGCGCCGACTCAACCGCCAGCTGATACTCGGCCAGCGGTTTCGAGCCGAACTCGTACAGTCCGCCGCGACAGCGAATCGGCCAGACTTCCAGCCGGCCGTCGTCCAGACACACCGCCCGTGGTCGCCCGGGGAATCCGAACGCCCCGGTATTGATGATGACGCGGTTGTTGATCGTCCAAATCCCCGGCCGGTGGGTGTGGCCGAGGATCGCGAACCGCGCCTGAGGCGCGTGCTCCTCAATGAAGGATGAAACGAGTTTGGGAAAGACGTGCCAGTAGTGAAGGACCTGCACGATCGCCCACGGCCGCAGGAGCATTCCGCGCACGGTGGAGTGACTGGCTTCTTCTTCCAGTTGCGTCCATTCCGCGTGCGAGGCATACTGCGAGGCCTTGAGACGAGATTCAAGATGATTTCGCGATTCCGGCTCGATCGCGGCCAGCGCTTCTTCATGGGCTTTGCGCATGCGTCCTGCGGCGGGGCTCCACGGCGCGACCGCCGGGTGCAGCGCGTCGCCGTGCGTGACGAACACTTGCCCATCCGCCAGATGCAGGTGACGAACCTCGCTAATGAATGGATCGTGATTGCCCGAGAGCAGCGTCAGGGCCACGGCGTCCTGCTCGCACAAGTCCAGCAAGTGCATCGTCTGCTGCGCCGCTTGGGCCCAATGCTGAGGATGATGGACTTCCGCCAAATCACCGTTGACGATCAGATGCGACGCACCGCGCCACAGTGGCCGCAGCGCCTCCGCCGACAGCGCCGCGCAGCTCGGGCGACCCAGGTGGGTGTCGGAGAGAATGACGATGCGGCCGGCCATGCCAAACAAGGGTATCGGCCCGTGACGGCGTCGGCTGAACGCGCAGCCTCGCTCAGCCGGTGGGCCGGTCCGGCTCCGGCGGCGAAATCAAACCCTCGCACACCTGCTGCGCCCCAGGCCCGATCGTCAGCACGTTCTTGCCCTTGCGCTTGGATTCAAGAGCCAATTGGTCGGCACGACGCAGCAATGCCGCCGCGTCCGCACCGTCCCACGGATACGTCGCCAGCCCGCCCGAAATGCTCAATGTCCCGGGCGCATCCAGCCCCAGCTTCGGGAACTTCGTCTGACAAATCTGCCTCTGAAACCGTTTGGCGATCGCCTCCACGGTCTCCGGCGGGGCGGAACCCGGCTCCCGAGATCCCTCCAGGTCCGCGAACACCACCACAAACTCGTCCCCCCCCATTCGGCACACGCGGTCTTCCTTCCGGATGACCGAGTTCAGCAGCCGAACCGTCTCGCACAGTATTTCGTCGCCCGCCTGATGACCGAACTCATCGTTGTAGCGCTTGAAGTCGTCGAGGTCGAAAACCATAATCGTGATTGCACGGCGTTTCGCAGCAGCCTGGCGCAGCGTCTCCTCCATGAACGCGTTGAAGAACCGCCGGTTCCAGGCCCCGGTCAGGTCGTCGCGAAACGACATCAAGCGAAAGTCCCGATACCGACGGTCCAGCGTCAACCATCGCGCCAGCCAATCCGCCCACGGCTGCAATTGGTCAGCATCCGCCTGGCGTGACGCGATCGCCCCGAACCGGTGCTCGCCCTCAGCCACGACCGCCGACGCCTGGGCATCGCCCGACGAAGCCTCCGCGGTCAAACGCAGATCCGTCCAACATGTTTGTTGTCTGATCAGCCGCAGCGCCGTCTCCAGCACACCGTCGGGTTCGGATAGCACAGCCTCCACCAGATCGGTGTCGCCCAGCGTTTCCGTCTCACAGGGTTCGCCGTCAGTTGAGGCGGATAGATCAGAATCAGGTGCATCGCTTAAGGGTACTGTCGCCACTTCGGGCACGGGGATCGGCAACTCGCTCAGCACATCTTCAGCGACAACGTGCCCCAAGGCGGCGACGACGCCGTCAGCGACCGCTGCATCGTCTTGAGGATCCTGCGCGGTCTTTGTCTCCAGGTTTACCCGCGGCGCAAGGGCGTCATTCCCATCTGCGCTCTGCTGGTAGTCAGTCCAATCCGCATCGCTCACCACCCGTTCGAGGTCGTCACCCGCCAACGGCTCGACCAGCACCGCATCGAACCCGTTCGTTTCCACGCCCGCGCCGCGCAGTTGCGCTTCGGTTGCGGCAATGAGAATCAGTCGAATCGACGGGTCAATCCGCCGAAAAGCCTCGATCGGGTTGCCCGCACACGATTCAACGATCTCCAGCGGGGCGACCACCGCCGCCACCGGTTCAGCCGACGAGGCGATCGTCACCTCGCCGACCGCATCGAACAATGTCTCAGCGCCGATCACCTTGCGTGACAGACCGTGTCCGAGGCGCTGTTGCTGACCGTCATCGCCGACGATCACCACGCGGCCTCGTGCGGTTCGTCTGGAGGGCGGTCGCGTACTCATTCGCCGGGTTCCTGATTCTCGTCGCCAAGCAACATCGCAATCTCATCGCGCGTCACCTGCGGGTCCAACGCCTCCGATGCGCGATCTTCGTCGTCGTCGGGACGAGTCTCTGGCGGCGGAGCGACGCGCCCCAACACCTCGTCTCGATCCGCTTCCGCGATACAACGCAGCGCGCCGTCTTCAAACGCCCACGCCCCCACCACCGGGACGTACCGCTTGATCGCGGCCAACATGACGCTCAGGTCCGACCAGTGGCTCGGCTCAATAACGACCAACACCACGCCATCAGCGCTCGTCAGCCCCCAAGCCGTACGCGATGATTGCATCCGCTGGGCCAGGCACAGCTCCGCCATCGCCATAAGCGGTACATCCGTAACCAGCGCGTCCCAATGGCGCTGCTCCAATTGTGAACGAAGCCGTCCGTCAACGCTCTTGGCGTCGGGCGCGAGCACCACACAGTTTGTCCGACCGGCGTTCGATTCCATAGTCACAGTCCACGCCTTGCGGCCAGGCAGAGGGACCATTCTAGGCTATGGAGGTCGATCCGGAGCTTGTCGTGCCAGGCAGAATCGATGTGTCAGGAACGCTCAGGGCCCAGGACGATCTGGGCGATTTCTTTGGCCCCGTCCGCCGGTTCATGGGTACGCAGCGCCGCCCGCATCGCGTCGCGCCGGGCAACATCCTCCATCATCGCTGCGAGTATCGGGCCGACATCAGCGACATTCCGGGCCGCGTCGATCCGGTCGGTCTCGATAATCGCCCCGCCTATGGCCGCCATCGGCTCGGCGTTGCGCCGCTGGTGCAGGTCCGTGTGATATGGATAGGGCATAAAGATCGTCGGCACCGCATTGGCCCAGGCCTCCGCCACCGAGCTCGCCCCCGCCCGGCTCAGCGCCAGATCAGCCGCACCCCACGCCAGGCCCATGCAGTTCTGAAAGGATTCGACCACGGCCGAGACCGTCGCCTCGCCATAGGCCCGACGAACCTCATCCGCCGACGAACGCCCCGCCAGGTGATACACCTGCCACTGAGCAAACGCCCCGGGTTGCCCAGCTGCGAAGTCCGGGACGAACCGATTGATGCTCCCGGCCCCTTGTGAGGCGCCCGTGACCAACAGCGTGCGCTTGGCCGGATCAAGACCCAGACGCTCCCGACAGGTTGCCTGATCACACGACGCCACGCTATTGCGCCGGATCGGCATGCCGACGCGCTGATGCGCAAAACCACCTACGCCCCGTAGCTCGATCGCCGACAGCACTCGATCGCAGCGCCGCGCAATCCAGCGATTCGCCTTGCCCGGCGGATCGTCGAGGTTCACCAACGTGACCGTCGCGCCGCTTGCCTTGGCCGCAGCGACCACCGGTGCGCTCACAAATCCTCCCAACGAAATCACGTCGTTCACATTCTCGCGTTCGATCAGCTCGCCCGCAGTTCGTTTGGTTCGGCGGTAGTTGCCCAAGAAACGAAGCAACGGTAGCGGCCGGGCCGAGAACACTGACGCCGGCATCCGTTCATACGCGACACCCGCTTCGGACAGCATCGCCGCGTCGATCGCTCGCTCGGAGCACGCGAATACACAGCGGACTGTTGGATCGAGCTCAACGAGTCGCTCCGCGATCGCCAACCCGGGGCTGATGTGCCCGCCGGACCCGCCCCCGGCAAACAACAACGTCCGCGCAGCCACTAGCCTGGACCTGCGATCGAGGGCGCTTCGGCAACCTGCGCGGCGTTGGCCCGGTCCATCGAGACCAGCAAGCCGACGCAAAATGCCGTCAGCGCCCAGCCGGTGCCGCCTGACGACAACAGCGGCAATGCGATCCCCTTCGTCGGAGCCAATCCTGTCACCACCGCCATGTTGATCAGCGCTTGCAGACCGATCGTCGCCAGAATCCCCAAACCCAGCAGGCGCGAGAACGAATCGGCCGCACGTCGAATGATCGCCAGACCGCACAGCAACAACCCCGCATAGAGGCAGACCACGACGACGGCCCCGATCAATCCGAGCTCTTCACAAATGATGGCGAAGATGAAGTCGGTGGTGTCCTCCGGCAAGTAGCCGAACTTCTGCACGCCGTTGCCGAGCCCTCGCCCAGCCAAGCCGCCGCCCGCCACCGCTGCCATCGATTGAATCATGTGGTAGCCGATGCCTTGGGCGTCCTGATAGGGATCGAGAAACGCGCGAAGCCGATCCACCCGATAAGGGCTACTCAACAGCGCCGCCCCCACCGCGACCGCCGCCGGTGGCGCGAGCAGAGCCGTGTGCCACAACTTCGCTCCGCCCGCCAACAGCACGATCACCGCGACCATTCCGATCAATACCGCCGTACCAAGGTCTTCCGTGGCAATGAGCGCGCAGATGACGCCCACCAACACCATCGGCGGCGCGAACCCGCGCCACAGACTTCCCATCGCCCCGGCTCGTCTGGCCGCATACCACGCCAGCACAATAATCAACCCCCATTTCGCGACCTCGCTGGGCTGAAAGCCGATCGGCCCCAGACTGATCCACCGCCGCGCGCCGTTGACCTCGCGACCGATGCCCGGCACATGCACCGCCACCAGCAGCACCAACGACCCGAGAATGATCCATGGCACGGGCGAGGCGAGCCCGCGAGCCGTGTACAACCGCTGCACGGGGATGCGCGACCCGATCAACAGCATCCCCACCGCCACCATGGCCAGCACCGTCGGCCGACCCAGCAGCACCTGCTTCAGGTCGATCCCCCGCGGTGGATCGATCGTCAACCCCGCTGAGTTCACCATCACCACGCCCAGCGTCAGCAGCGCAAAAACGATCAGCATCAACCCATGTCCCGGCCGCATCATCCTCGGCATATCGGCCGCAGCGGCCATCGCTCCTCAGATTTGCCTCGTCTGTAGCCGCGAACGTACAGACGCACCGGAATCGAGCGTGCAGGGACTTGACTGAAACGCCAGAACGTCTCGGCGCGCCACGGAGGGTTCGCGCGCACAGAACTGACCTCGCTGACCGTTGATTATCCAAACGACTTACTAGGGGAACACGCAGAGAATGAAACCACAGATGCACACGGATGAACACAGATCAACGCAGGGCGGAACGAAGATGTGTTCCCGTGTAGCGGGTGACGGGCCCCCGGAACCGTCCTTGCACCTCAGGACGTAAGGGCGCCCGGAAACGACCCCCGACACCCGAAAACGACTCCCGACCCCTTTTATGGGAACTGGGGGTGGGAGAACACCGCGATGCGTTGGACAACCAAGGCTGGTGCTCTGATCTGGGGAGTCGCGAGGTCACGCCCATTGCTTCGCCCAGCTGGGAAGCGCCGGCGATCAACAACGACAACTCGTCAATCGTCGGCGGCGATTCGTGCGCTAAGGGCGACTACAGCTGCCCGGACGACCACGACTACGAAGGCGTGGTCCGCGGCTGGAGCGTCGCGCTTGCCGGCAACAGCGCTGTGCGTGCGGCCGATCTGCACGCGATGCTGGCGAACTGGGATCCTTGGCGACGCCAAGGCGAAATGGGCTGGGTCGGATTCGAACCGACGTCTAACCGATTATGAGTCGGTTGCTCTAGACCGCTGAGCTACCAGCCCACAGGAGTCGCGTTGATTGTAAGGCAGACGGTCCGCGATCGCGGCGGCCAGCCGGGTCCGCGTTGAATGAGTTGGCTCGTCGAGGCCTATAGATAAGGATCGACACCGTCGCGGGGCCCATAAATGGATCGCGCCAACGGTGCAACCGGCACAGCCCGCAGGGCTTTTCAGTCGCGCGGGCGCCGGGGCGCATCGCGCTGCTGCGTTTGGACGATGGATAGGCTGGTCGGGAAAAAATAACGGGCTGGACCAGAGACGGAGGACGTGCTCCTGGTCCAACCCGTACGGGGTGTCAGCAGACGTCCGGAATGTCTGCCAACGGTGGTCGCGATCCACGAAGGCCCGGAAAGGCGATTGACCCGCCGTCCAGGCCTAACCCACCGCTTTATCGGGCATGGGCTGGGCCCCGATAAGTACAACTCACAGAAACACGCAGATTGCGCCTATGCAATCTTGAAACGACCCCCAGGCCTATTCAGCCTGAGGGCCCAGGGGGGTGCATGAAGGCGGGGTCAGCGCCTTTCGGCGCTCGGTCCCCACGAACTGGCGCGCTGCGAGCGTCATCGTTGTCTCGATCGGTAGACGGCCGGGAGAAGCGTCGCGTTCCTACCTGGCCTGCCGTAACGGGCAACGTAAGCCGATGAAGCATGACCCTTGCCAAAGCGCGATGAAAAAGTGGAATCGCCATCGAACAGCTCAACAACACTGGCTGTCTGAGCGCATCTGAAACCGCCGTCTCATGCCCCCAAAGCTGGTTCTTGCCGCCTCTTGCCAGCCACCACAGCGCTCGCAAGTAGTCGTAATAAAAGAACAGACGCGTGACTGGTCGTACAGCGGGATCGCCCACGTTGGGGAAGCTTCCCCACTTGGATTGGGGAGGCGTCCCCAACGGCCCCAACGCCCCGTTCGTGGGAAGGGCCGCTCGCCGGCGATAAGATAATCGCCCCGCTTCGACACTCGTCGCGGGAGCAAACCCGTATGGCCGAAACATCCTCACATGTCAGCGCGATCGACCGACTGGATCGCGCCGCGCTCAGGGCGCTGCTCGAAGCCAGCCGCGCCGTGAACGAGGCGCTCCAACCGGACGAGGTCTGCCGATTGGTAGCCCAGCATGCCGCCAATGTGCTGGGCGCTCAAGGGGCGAGCGTCTTGCTGCATGACCCCCAGCGCAACGAGCTTGTCTTTCAGACGATGGTTGATCCAACCGCGTCCAAGTCGCTTGAGGGGCATCGATTCCCGGCAGATCAGGGTATAGCCGGACAAGTCGTGCGAACCAAGCGGGCGGTGCGGCTCGACGAAGCGCGCAACAACCAGAACTTCTACCAAGGCATCGACCTTGAGACCAAGACGCGAACGCACAGTTTGATGGCTGCGCCGCTGATCCACAAAGACACTGTGCTCGGCGTTATCGAAGTCGTCAACCGGCTTGATGGTGGATCATTTGAGGAAAGCGATCTCGCGTTATTGCAAGTGTTCGCCAATCTCGTTGTCAGCGCAGCGCGAAATGCCAAGTCATTTGATCAGCTCAACAAGACGAACCGCGGCCTGCGCGAATCGCAGCCCACGGCGAACTTCATCGGCAAGTCCGCAGCCTTCAACGCGGCCCTGGCCCTGTGCCGAAAGGTGGCCCCGCAGGCGACGACGGTCCTGCTCACAGGCGAGACCGGGACGGGCAAGGAGATGGCCGCCCGCGCAATCCACGGGCTGTCGCCGCGCTGCGATCAGCCGTTCATCGCCGTCAACTGTGCGGCGCTGCCTGAATCACTTGTTGAAAGCGAATTGTTCGGCCACGAGCAGGGCGCGTTCACCGGCGCGACCGCGCAGCGACAGGGCAAGTTCGAGTTGGCCAACAACGGCACGCTGCTGCTGGATGAGATCGGCGATCTCGAGCTGAACATGCAGGCGAAGCTGCTGCGCGTGCTCGAGGCGCATGAGTTCACGCGCGTTGGTGGGAGTGAGCCTGTCTTTTGTGATGTGCGCGTCATCGCCGCCACCAACCGCGACCTCAAAGCCGACTCGGAATCCGGGCGGTTCCGAATCGACCTCTACTATCGGCTGAATGTGTTTCCGATCAGGTTGCCGGCGCTGCGCGAACGGCTGGATGATCTGCCATTGCTCATCGAGCATCTGATGGCCCAGGTCGTTCCGTCGATGGGGATCACTGCGCCCAATATCAATGACGAAGCGATGGCGTGTCTGCACCGCTACCGCTGGCCGGGCAATGTACGCGAGTTGCGGAATGTGATTGAGCGCGCGTTGTTGCTGGCGGATGGTCAGATTCAGCTTAAGCATCTTCCATCTGAGATTGCCCAGGCGACCGGTGAGGCTGAGGTATCCGGTGACGGGCAACCCGCGCCGTCCGCATTGGCGGAGCAAGAACGCAAGTTGGTTCTTGACGCGCTTCAGCAGAACAACTGGAACCAGTCCGCCGCCGCTCGACAACTCGG
>JADFNO010000046.1 GCA_022563315.1 Planctomycetota bacterium
CGATCAGGAGGTCAGACCCTGGCCTGACTCACTTGTGATTGGGCAGGCTCAAGGCCTGCCTTACTCCTGCGGCAGATGGTCGAACCCTCGCCATTGAGGCTCGGGCTCGACTCCGTGGCGAGACGCCACGGCTCTGTAACATGGGGGCGTATGATCTGCGACATGCCATCGGATCACCCTCCTGCTCGACTTGCCCTGGAAGACGGCACGGTCCTGACCGGCCGGGCGTTCGGAGCTTGTGCTGACCCGGTCACGTCCACCGGCGAGGTCGTGTTCAACACCGCCATGTGCGGGTATCAGGAGGCGCTGACCGACCCCAGTTACGCCGGGCAGATACTCACCATGACCGCGCCGATGATCGGCAACTATGGCGTGTGCTCGGAGGATGACGAGTCGCCGCGTCCGCAGGTGGCGGGATTCGTGGTGCGGGAGCTGGCTCGACTGCACTCCAACTATCGAGCGGCGGGCGACTTGTCGAGCTGGCTCAGCGAAGCTGGGGTGTTGGCGGTAGCGGGTATCGACACCCGGGCGCTGGTGCGGCGGCTTCGCATCGAGGGGGCAATGCGGGGTGTTATTAGTAACGACGTATCTCACCGCGACGCCGACTTGATCGACCTGGCCCGATCCAGCCCGCTGATGGCTGGGCGGAACCTCGTGGCGGCGGTAAGTCCGGACCAGGTCGGCCGTTGGACGACCGGTCTCGGGCAGTGGGGGACGCGGACCGAGGTTGCAAACGACGGCGAGCGGACGTTGCGGGTCCTCGCCCTGGACTGCGGGGCGAAGCAGAACATTTACCGGCACCTGGTCGAGCTGGGCTGCGAGGTGATGTCGGCCCCGCACAATCTCAGCCCCCAACAGATCCGCGAGCTGGAGCCCGACGGCTTGTTCATCTCGAACGGCCCGGGCGACCCGGCGGCGGTTTCCGAGACGATCGCGACGCTCCGGGATGTGGCGGGGGATATCCCGACCTTCGGCATCTGTCTCGGGCATCAGATGCTGGCCCTGGCCCTGGGGGGGCGAACCTACAAGCTCAAGTTCGGGCATCGCGGCGCCAACCAGCCCGTGCGGAGCCTCTTGACCGGCCGGGTCGAGATTACCAGCCAGAATCACGGCTTTTGTGTCGATCGCGAGTCGCTGGCCAGCATCGACTGCGAGGTCACCCACATCCATCTCAACGACGGGACCGTGGCGGGGTTTCGGCACCGCGGCAGGCCGATCTTCGCCGTGCAATTCCATCCCGAGGCATCTCCGGGGCCGCATGATGCATCGGGCCTGTTCCGCTGCTTCGTGCTGCTGATGCGGACCGGCCGGCCCCTCGATGCCCAGATGATGGACCAGGCCGCCGAGGCGCGGCCGCAGACGGCGATCGACCGGGTCTGAGCGCCCTCGATCCGCGACCAACCAGGCGGCCATTGCGGAATGAGGCTTGCGAATGATTTCCGCCCGAAGTAGGCTAGTGGTTTGTCTTTAGTGGGAAGTAGGTGGGTGGTTTGCGCCCCCGCGGGGACCGTGAGGCCTAGCGAGGAATCACCCCGTCCGTGGAAGAATGACATCCGACGCGGTCAATGCCCGGCCGTGCGGTATGGGAGAATCGAATGAAACGGCGTACGAGAATGGATCGTGGTGGGACCGCAACGCTGGCGATGATCGCCGCGGTGGCTTTGGGCACTCTTGGCCGGCCGGCACCGGGATTGGCTCAGGCGGCCCAGCCCCCGGACCAAATCGACGATGTCCAGCAGGAGCAGGAAATCCGACGAGCCCGGCTTCTGGCTGAGTACGAGTCCGCCTATCAGACCGCGACCGAGCGGTTGGCCCAAGAGGACTTCGAGGGTGCCGCGCGGGCCATTCTCACGGCCCAGCTCCAGGTTCGCCAGAACCGAGATCTGCTCAGCGGCAGCCAGTTCGCGCAGCTGATTCAGCGCGCCGACGACCTCCTGGCCCAGATTGACGAGGCGCGAATCAGGGCTGAGGTGCTCGAGGATGAGATCAGGCAGCGCGACATCAAGAGGGCCCAGCAGGACGAACAGATTCGTCAAAGGATGGAGCGGGAGCGACTTATTAACGAGAACCTCCGTCGCGTACTTCAGCTTCAGTTGGAGCTGAAATACCACGAGGCCCTCCAGGTCATCGATGAGATCCTGTTCATCGACGAGCACAATCCCGCGGCCCAGGCCCTGAAGGAGGCCATCGAGACCACGATCCTCTATCGAAAGTGGGATGAGGTTCAGCGCCAGAAGGAGTCCGGCTACGGGCAATTGTCCTGGGAGACACAGCGTTCGATGGTCCCGCCGGTGCGGAATCTGACCGGGCCGGGGCTGCGATCGACCTCGGGCGTGATGGCCTACCCGCCTGATTGGCCCAACCTCAGTTTGCTGCGAACCGGCGAAGGTGGCTTCCGGGGGTCCGTCGCAGACCGTCGGGTCGGCCGGCTCCTGGCCGAGACTCGCCTGCCGCTAGATTTTTCAGGCAACTCGCTGGAGCAGGTGGTCGGCTTCCTGGGCGACACCACGGGGGTACCCATCTACGTGGACTGGAAGGCCCTGGGGTTCATCGACGTGGACCGGGAGGACCAAGTCACCTTGCAGTTGAATGATGTCAGCCTCCAGACGGCCCTGGATCGGATCCTGGAGCAGGTCGGCGACGAGCTGGGCGATCGGCCGGAATGGGCGATCCAGGACGGCATCCTGACCATCTCCAGTAACGAGGCGCTGCGCAGGAACGTGACGACGCTGGTGTACGACATCCGCGACCTGCTCTTTGAGGTGCCGTACTTTGACAACGCTCCGGAGCTTGACCTGAACAGCGCCTTGAACCAGGGGCGCTCCGGTGGCGGCGGCGGTGGCGGAGGCGGAGGTGGCGGAGGCGGCTTCGGCGGTGGTGGTGGCGGAGGCGGCTTCGGTGGCGGAGGCGGCGGGGGCGGCGGCCGCGGCGGCGGCGGTAGCATCTTCGGCGACCCCAGCGACATTGACCGTGTCGACCGTACTGATCTCGTCACGCAGATCGTCAGCCTCATTCAGGACACCGTCGATCCCGAAGGGTGGCGCGACCTCGGCGGCGACACCGGCACGCTTCAGGAGCTCAACGGCAACCTCATCATCACTAACACCCCGCGCAACCATCAACGCATCGAAGGCCTGCTCAGCCAGCTTCGCGAGATTCGCGCCCTCCAGATCAATGTCGAGAGCCGTTTCCTCTCCGTCAGCTCCGACTGGTTCGAGCAGATCGGCGTCGACCTGGACCTCTACTTCAACACCAACAACACCCTGCGGCAGCGACAGTTGGCAGTTGACCCCCAGGCGCATCTCGGCGACCTGTTCGATCCCCGCACCGGACGATTGATCGATCCGTTCTTCTTCGGCGATGTCGTTACTGCCGACGGCACCGTCATCGGGGCCCGGATTCCCAGCGGGAGCACGTTCGGCGTTCCCACCGTCGCGGGTAGCGGCTTCCCGCCCGCCGGGGCATTCCGCGACTACATCTATTCCGCGGGGCCCGTCGGCGCGCCGCTTCGGACCACCTCAGGGTTCGCCCCGATCCAGTTCTTCCAGGACACCTTGACTTTGGTCGATTCGATTGCCGATCTTGACCCCACCTCCCTCGCCGGTCTGGCCGCGGCCAACCCAGCCCTCGTCGTGGGCATTCAGTTCCTCGACGACATCCAGGTCGATCTGCTCATCGAGGCGACCCAGGCGGACAAGCGCTCCGTGGTGCTCACCGCTCCCCGGCTGACCTTCTTCAACGGGCAGCGGTCGTGGGTAGCCGTGGCGACCCAGCAGGCCTTCGTGTCAGCTCTGATTCCCATCACGGGCGACGCTGCGGGAGCGTTTCAGCCGATCATCGCCACCCTCACGGACGGCTTCGTGCTGGATGTCGAGGGCGTGATCTCTGCCGATCGGCGCTACGTCACCATGACCGTCATCGCCAGCCAATCACAATTCAAGGGTTTCCGTGAATCCGACGCGACGGAGTTCGGCGGTGCAGCCGGCGGCGGCTTTGGCGGCGGCGGGGCCGCGCAGTTTACCGGCCAGATCGAGCTGCCCGTCATCCAACTCTCCCTCGTCCAGACTACCGTCTCCGTTCCCGACCGGGGGACCGTGCTCCTGGGCGGCCAACGCAAAGCGAACGAGATCGAGGTGGAGACCGGCATACCCATCCTGTCCAAGATCCCCTTCATCAATCGCTTCTTCACCAATCGCATCACGGCCAAGACCGAGGAGACGCTGCTGATCCTCATTCGGCCTGAGATCATCATTCAGCAGGAGAACGAAGATTTGCTCTTCCCGGGACTCTCTGACACCCTGGGCGGCGCCGCCAGCTACCTCGACTACTGACTCGTTTGGCCTCCGCGCCCCCTGCGACCCAATTCGACCTTGCTCAACGGCAGCCCCCTCTCGGGCTGCCGCTTTTCCGTCCGCCCAACGGGGAGGAAAAGCCCGGAGCGCTCGACCGCGGCCGCCGGTTGCCTTCCCCGGCCGCTGCGAGTACGCTACTGTTGTCTAGAGTGGGTTCCCAGGAGCGAGAGTTTGCACTATGGCTGCGGCTGAATCACTGCTTCGAGTTGCCGAGGAAGATGGCATCACTCGTATCGAGTTTGTCGACCGCAACATCCTCGATGAGGCGAACATCCAGCAGATCGGCGAGGAGATCACGAGACTCGTTGACGAGACGCCGCAGCCGAAGGTTCTCATCAGCTTCCAGAATGTGGATCACCTTTCCTCCGCCGCCCTTGGAACCTTGATCACCATCAACAATAAGATCCGCTCCAAGGACGGGCAGCTCCGCTTGGCCAATATCGATCCGAGGATCTACGAGGTCTTTGTCATCACCAAGCTCAACCGGCTCTTCCAGATCCACGACAGCGAAGATCAGGCCCTCGCCAGCTTCACCTAGGCGTGGGGGCGCCTCAGGAGCGCTCTGCGGGCGGCACGGTCACACAGGCTGGCCCGCCCACAAGCACCTACCTCAGCATGACGCAACGCTCGCCTCAGGCACGATTTGACCATCGACTGGTGCTCGGCAGCTCGCGGCGCGGGATCCAGCGCGCCCAGCGATCGCTGATCTCGGCGGCGCAGCAGCGCGGTTACGATCACGCCAGTTGCTTTGCCTTGCGACTGGCCCTCGAGGAGGCACTGACCAACGCCATTCTGCACGGCAACCGCAACAATCCACGGAAGAAGGTGACGGTTCGATACCGCGTAGACTCCGGCCGAGTCGTCATCGAGATCGAGGACCAGGGCGAAGGGTTCGATCCTCAGGCGGTGCCCGATCCGACCCGTCCCGAGAACGTCGAGATTCCCGCCGGGCGGGGCATCGTTCTGATGCGGGCCTACATGACCGAGGTGGAGTTCACCGCGCCGGGCAATCGCGTTCGAATGACCTACGTGCGTCCGACCGTACGAGGCTGAGTACGTCCGATCTCGCGGGCAAGTCCGGGGGTAAGTCCGGGGGCAAGTCCGGACGATTGATGAGCCTGCGGTGCGGTGTGCCGTCGTGGATCGGGGCGCGGTGAGACTACCAAAGACGGTTGCTGCGCACCCCATCGCTCCAGGCGTCCGAGAGGTAGGTGAGAGCACGGATCGCCTGGATCGTGCGTTCGTGCTGCGCGCTGAATCTTGTCTTGGGGTAGGCAGTCGCTCACGGTCTCAGACAAAAAACCGAATGGCATCAGCGCTCAACGAGAAGGCCCCGGCCGAAATCGCCAGGGCCAGGAGCTGCACGTCCCAAAACCAAGGGAAGTCAAACCGCAAGTCATACGAATCGCAATTGATCCAAAGGCGGGTGCCATGCTTTGACCCGATAGGGCAAAGCATGCTTCATCCCGACGCGTCGGGAATGAAGCATGGCACCCGCGAAACGCACGAGAATTATTTGGGATTCGTATCAGCCATGAAGCCGCTCAGCGCGAGCATGGCTCTCATAAATATATCAGGGGGAAAAAGCTCTTCCAGGGCCATGTCCTTCGGCCGCAAGGTGGCATCAGCCCAACGTTCACGCAAGCCACCCCACTCGTTTGGCAGCATGAATGCAATTTTCTACTTCGGGAGAGGGGAACAAGAACGCGCCAGTGGACGTGCAGATGCGTCACCCTCTCCCTTACCCTCCTCCCAAAAGGGAGAGGGGACAAGAATCACTACAATACACCCATGTCAATCATCGTTGCTGTAACCAAGAACAACAAGACCGTGATGGCCGCGGACACGCTGACGTCGTTCGGCGACGCCCAACGTGTTTCCGGTGACAACTGCCCCACCGAGAAGATTCGCCGACTCGGCGCGGCCTTGCTCGGCGGCACCGGGTGGGCCGTCTACGATGACATCATCGACAACTACGTCGCTGAAAACGACGTACCCAATCTCACTGACCGCCAAGCTATCTTCACGTTCTTTCTCGATTTCTGGAAAGCGCTGCACGATCGTTACACGATGGTCAACGACCAGGCGCAAGCCAAGGACAGTCCCTTCGGCGATCTGGATTCATCGTTCCTTATCGCCAATCGCAACGGGATTTACAAAGTCTCACAGGACATGAGCGTGACGCGGTTCAACCACTACTATGCGATCGGTTGGGGGTCCGACTACGCGCTGGGAGCGCTCTACAACCTCTACAGGGACAAGGACGACGCTGAGACGATCGCGCAGCAAGCGGTGAAGACGGCCATCGAGTTCAACGTTCACTGCGGCGGCGAGATCACGCTGATGGATGTCGAGTGACGCACAGCTCAACGCTTCAGGCCGCGATACATGAACGCTCATACGGCGCAGCCGCGCCACGGTGGTGTGATGCCCAACGCTGAGATCGAGAACATCGAGCTCTTATGTCTGGACGTGGACGGCGTGATGACGGACGGCGGCATCCTGATGGACGACCACGGCGTGGAGACCAAGCGCTTCCACGCGCGCGACGGCCTGGGGCTGCGGATCTGGATGCGGCTGGGCTATCACGCGGCGATCATCACCGGTCGAAAGGGCATGGTCGTGGCGCATCGAGCCCGGGAGCTGGGCATCGAGCACGTCGTTCTCGGCGTTGACGACAAGCGAGCGGCATTAGAGGGAATCCTCAAGCAACTGGGGCTCTTGGCCTCCGAAGCCGCTGTGCTCGGCGACGACCTGCCTGATCTGCCCGTCATGTGCGCCGCGGGCTATGCTATGGCAGTAGCCGACGCGGCTTGCGAGGTGCGCTCGGCCGCGGCGTTTGTCACAACGAGACCCGGCGGGCAGGGTGCGGTGCGAGAAGCCGTGGAACACCTGCTCAAAGCCAAGGGTCGTTGGGACGAAGCGATCGGCTTGTTTGGATAGATAGACCAATGCCGAGCGACCGCACCCCAGGCACCAGCCCGCCCCCACCCGTTCGACGCAATCGCGTCAAGCCACTGATGACCCTTGCCAGCGGCGTGCTGTTGGCCGGGCTGATACTGATCGTCCTCATCAACATCGATCCCGGACTCGACCAGCCGCCGGCCCTGAACGACCCGAAAATCGTCGAGCTGATCCCACCGGAACTCGACCGGCTGGACCTCAACAAGGTCATCGATTCGAAAGGTGGCCCGTTTGTTCCTCAACGCAATGTTGAGGTGGAGCTGCCGGGCGGCAGTTGGATCCGATTCGTGGACCCGCAGACGGGCGAATTGGCTCAGCAGTATCGTTTCCAGAATCTTGATCCCAGTCCACGAGGCAAACCGGCGGGTTGGCTACGGATGGAGCAGCCGGAAGCGGAAATGTTCCTTTCCGACGGTCGGGTGTTGACGCTTTCAGGGCAGTCAGCCCTGGCGTTCGCCCCCAATCGCAAGCTGGAGTCCGGGACCGTCACCGGCGACGTTTGGATTCGGCTCTTCGCCCCGCGCGACGGCCGCGCCGCCGATCCCGATCGAGATTCACCAGTCCTTGTCGTGCGCACCGAAGAGGCCGCATTCAATAACTTCCTGGGCGAGGTTCGCTGCGACGGAGAAGTGCACGTCGAGTCGCCGTCGATACAACTGCCCAGCGGTCGCGGCCTCACCGTGCTCATGGACGACCAGAACCACACCTTCCAATTGTTCATGGAGCATCCACAGCGCATCCGGATCACCTCGCCGAAATCCGCCGAACCGTCCTCGTCCGAGATTGCCCAATCACCGATCGCCCGCGACGGCGCCCCATCAGGCGACACCGGCGATGACACAGCCGAGGTGAGCCGCACGCCGGGTGCCGACGAACCCAACGTGCCGAGTCCGTCTCCAGCCCGCACGGAGGTGACCTTCTACCGCCTCACGCTCAACGAAAACGTGCGCATTCGCCAAGGCAACAAGGTCATCGTCGGCGACGCCTTGAGCATCGTGTTCTCGATGCAAAGCGAGGGCGTAACCAACATGATGGCGATGGGCCCGCCGACTTCATCGCACACGAATGGTCCGAAGAATATCGCGCGGGCGCTGCCCGAGCAGATGCCGCTGACCCAAGCCTTGGCGGCCCTGGCGATCGCTTCCTTTCAAGACCCGCAGCGAAACTCCATCGCGGCCCCGCCGAGTGCCGACGACGTCATCATCGATTGCGACGGCTCGCTCACGATCGTCCCCGTCACCGAGCCAAACGAACGGTTGGCCTCGGCCGAGGACGCGCTGCTCACACTGACGGGTAACGGACGACCGGTTCACCTGCTCGACCCGGATCAGCAGGCCGAAGCCCAATGCGACCACTTGCTGTATCGCGTGCTTGACAAGGAGATCCAGCTCGTCGGGTCCGCCCAGCACCCACTGTGGGTAACAACGCCCGAACTCCACGCCACCGGCGATCGCTTTTGGTATCGATCTGAGGCCAACCAGGCGGGATTCGTCGGCCCCGGCCGGATGACCTTGTTCAAGGTTGCCGGGCCAGGCAGGATTTCGTCGCTCGGTCCGCGGATCGTCATCAGTTCGCTCGCGGCGCTGGGCTTTTCGCCGCAGCTGCTTGCCGACGACGACCAAGCTCAGCCGTCGCTTCAGATCACCTGGCAGCAGCAGGTTGATCTTCAGTTCGAGCCTGGATCCAACGCCGACGCGAGCACCCGTATTCGCACCGCCGCCTTCGTGGGCGACGTCACCGTTGTCGGCGAATCGTTCGCGCTCGAAGCCGAAACAATGCAGGCGGGATTCTCCGGCGACGGCTCGGGTGCGGCTCGCCTTGAGTCAATCGACGCTGCCGGCGACGTGCGAGCCCACAGTTTGGGCAGCGCACCGGGCGAGCTTGCCTGCCGAAACCTCAAGCTGTCGATGATGCAAACCGCACGCGGCCGGACGATCCCCACACGACTCGTCGCGACCGGCGGTGTGATGACGCGCGATGCCGAGCAGACAATGTGGGCTGAGAGCCTGGACGTCACGTTCCGTGAAATGCCCGAGCAGGCCGAAGCGGACGGTCGCGACAACGGCGATCAGTTCGGTGATTTTGAAATCCAGAAGCTCATCGCCGTTGACGAAGCGCAGCTCCGTCTCAACGACGGCGCGCGCGTCCTCGCCGAACGCATCGACGTCGACGGCATCGCCCAAACCGCCGATGTGACGGGTGAAAATATCCTACTGCTACAGGACAACCTTCTGATCGATCAAATCGCGCGGCTCGAAATGGACGGCAAAACAAATCGCGGCCATTTGCCCGGCTCGGGGCGACTGCGCATTTTCCGGGATGATGTGCCGCTTCAACTCGATGACGACGGCCGAGCGATTCATGTCGCCGTCACCGACGATCAGCCGCAACTCAACTTGCATTGGACGGACTCGGCCGTATTCGACGGCGACCATGACCACGGCAACGGGGCCGTGGACTTCAACGGATCGGTCCGGGCCGACGCCGATCCCTCCCCTCTCGAACACGATACGGTTCACGCTGATTCACTGCGGCTCGAGTTCGCGCGCGACCCCGAGGATGTCTCCAAACACGATCTCGCCAATGTGGATGAAGATGCCGTCAACGCCGCCAGCCGCCAACGCTCGATCCGCAAGATGATCGCCACCGGCAACGCGAAGCTTCAGAGCCGCACCTGGGAACGTGAGGATCACGCCGACATGCCGCGCGTGTTTTTTGTCGCCGGCGAACTGATCGACTACAACCACCACACGGGCGAGGCGCTTGTGGATTCACCGGGCACGTTGCTCATCCGCGACGAACGCCGCCCAAGCGCGCCCGAGGCGCAGGCTGACGATCCGGCATCCGTGCAAACGCAGTTCGCTGCCCGCGGAACGACCTCGTTTGTTTGGTCGCAAAAAATGGAGATGACCCGGGCCGGCGACGACCTGTTCGATATCGTCATGACCGCGGACATCGAGGTTCGGCATCTGAGTCTCGACGGCAAAACAGCGACGCTGACCGCCGATCGCCTCGAAGCGACTGTGCAACGAACGGCGCCAAGCAGTGCATCAGCCGACGGCGCCGATCAAACCGCCCTTGATCTCGGCGGGCCTGCCGAGCTGGTGCGTGTTCACGCGATCGGCCTGGTATTCCTCCGCACCACCACCCGCGACGTTCAATGCGACGAGTTCGACTACGACGTCAAGACCGGTCTGGCGCGTCTCACCGCCAGCCCCGGTCGCCGCATCTCGGTGCTCAATCGCGGCGCTCCTCAGCCCTTCCACGCCGAGGAGATTCTCTGGGACATGGCCAACGACCGCATAACAATCATCCGCGCCGCGGGCGCTGTAGGCGAGTAATCAAAACCGCCTTTAGAGCTTGGCGCCGGTTCAACAACCACCGCAATGGGCATCAGACGAGCGTCGTGCGCAACCGCGTGACCGCCGGCCTCTCGTTCACGGTTGCGGTGCAAAGTCGCTAGGGCGAGCCGGCCTCGCCGAGGCGCTGCGGCATGTCGGCAAGGATGTACGCCACCGTCGCCATGACGGCGACGTTCTGCGAAAATTCCTGCGGGTCCACCTTGTCCAGAGTGTCCGCCTGCGAGTGGTGGTAGTTGAAGTACTTCAAACCCTCCACACGATGGCCCATCAGGATAACGCCGGAATCTTTCATCGGCCCGACGTCAGCACCCGAAAACCCGGTCTCGACGTCCGTAGCGCCGATCGACTCGAGCAGGCTCATGATGTCGCGCAATTGTTCGGCGGCGATCCCAAGGCGAGTTTCATCGGCGCAGTCAACCGAATACCCCACCGGTCGAAAACCGCCGGAGTCCGATTCGATCGCCGCGACATGGTTGGCGAGTTCGTCCGCGTGTTCCTTGGCGTATTGTCGAGCGCCGGCCAGACCGTTCTCTTCGTTGGTCCACAAGACGACTCGAATCGTCCGTCGTGGAATCATGTTCAAGCGACGCAGGACGTTGATCGCCTCCATCGCCATGACGCAACCAGTGCCGTCGTCGTGCGCGCCTTGACCAACGTCCCAGGAGTCGATGTGCCCGCCGATGACGACGATCTCATCGGGATTCGTTGAGCCGCGCAGTTCACCGATGACATTTCCCGACACCGCTGGATCAAGCGTCTGCGCTTCCATGTTCAACGTCACAACAACCGGCACGCCGCGCGCTTGTAAGCGCGCGATCATTGCAGCATCTTCGGTTGATACGGCCGCAGCGGGGATTTTGACCTTCGCGTCGCCATATCGCATCGCCCCGGTGTGCGGCGACCGCAGACTGTGTGCTGTAACTGAACGCACCAGGCAGGCCACCGCGCCTTTCTCCGAGGCCAGTCGCGCGCCGTTGGAGCGAAATCGAACCGTGGTCCCATAGCCGGAGCCGCGTTCCGGATCGTATGTCGGCATTGGATTGTTGAACAGAACGATCTTCCCACGCGCATCTTCACCGAGCGCTTCCAGTTCGTCCTCATTCCTGACAACGACCACCGCGGCAGTGATTCCCTCCGGCGGTGTGCCGACCGATCCACCCAGCCCAAGCATGGCGATCGGTGCGCGCCGCGGTTCCGTCATCGTCAGCGATTCTTTGCCTCGCACCCAATGCGGCACCATCACCTTCTCGATGCGCACGTTCTCTTGACCGTCGGCGCGCATCGCATCCGCCGCCCAATGAATCGCCTGATCTAGCTGTGGTGAGCCGCTCAGGCGATGCCCGATACCGTCGCAGAGTTCTTCAAGCTTCGTGTAGCCATCATTCCCTGCAAGTGTCGCTTGAATAATCCGCTCGGCGGCATTTCGGTACGCATCAGCAATCGACGGCGCTTCCGGGCTAGATTGTCCGACCACAGCAGGGCCTACGACAGCAACCAAACCGACTACTGCAAGTTGTGTGATCGTTCGCATTGTTCTTTTCCTCTCGTACACTTAGCCTCTAAGGTCCGTACAAACGAGCGTAGCCTATCAACACTCGTTATCGCTTGATCTTCTTGAGGAACTCCTGAACCTCCGGCACCGCGCCCTGATAGATAAGGTAGCCATTATACGGTTCACGTTCAGTGATCTCATCGCCAATTGACGTGAGCATCATTCGTTTGACTTCATCACGGTCATCGCTTTGGCCGAGCACCCAAGAGAGCTTGACGAACGCGACTTCCGGCAGCATGTTCGCCAGCGGTACGACCCCCAGCGCCATCATCTCGCGTCCCGTCTCATACACATACATCCCGGCAAATCCCCAGAGCGTTTGGACGGTCATATACACATGAACGCCTTTTTCCTGGGCCAACCGCAACGCGCGGTACGTGAGTTTATTGACATGCCCCAAACCCGTGCCGGCAATGACGATGCCGCGATATCCCTTCTCGATCATCGCCTCCATCACGTCCGGCTTCATCCCGGGGTAGTAATACAGCATCGTCACTTCATCGCAATAAGCCGGGTTGATGTGAACGTTTCTATCGCGGCGGCGTCGCTTGTAATCATCACGGAAGAGCGTGATGGTTTGCGGGTCGATCATGGCCAGGGGAATATCGCCGATCGTGCGAAAGGTCGAACGGTAGCTGGAGTGCATTTTGCGCACGCGCGTGCCTCGATGAATCAGGCAGTATTCATCCGAGGTCGGTCCAAACATGCACACGACCACCTCTGCAATGTCACTCTCAGCCGCGGTCTTGACTGCACAAATGAGATTCAGCGCCGCGTCGGAACTTGGCCGATCGCTGGAGCGCTGCGATCCAACCATAACGATTGGAATCGGCGGATCCTGCACCATGAATGTCAATACCGCTGCCGTGTGGTGCATCGTATCCGTCCCATGACCAATGACGATGCCATCCACTCCCTCTTCAATGGCCTGGCCGATACGGTTCGCGAGTGCGATATATTGCTCTGGCCCCATGTTCTCACTGAACACGCCGAACAATTTCTCCGTGCGCAAGTTGCACACATCCGCAAGTTCGGGCACCGAGCCGTACAGTTCACCGGGACTGAAGGCTGGGATAACCGCCCCACTTCGATAATCAAGACGACTGGCGATCGTCCCGCCCGTTCCGAAAAGAACGATGTTCGGTTTTCCCGCGTCGATTGGGAACTCTTGTTCCGGGATTTTGTAGTTTGCGGCGCGCCGGCCGTGCTCAGTCATGCTCTTGACGGTCTCAGCAGCGACGCCAATGTTGTAGCCGCTACTCAGCTTCAGGACGATGTGCTTGTCGTCCGCCGTTTCCGATCGCGGCAGGATAATTCCTCGGAAGCGACCGCCCGTCGTTTGCACCTCGACATCACTCCAAACGCCCACACCATGGCGCTGAAGCACAGCAAGTCCGGGCCCACGATAGCCATCAGTCGTCTTTGTAGCTGCCTGCTCGTTCATGTTCCCGTCCGTTGCTCCGCAAGGTTCGGTTCATCGGTACGCATGGTTTTCGTGAGACAATCCAACATTCGCCGGCCATCGACACGTCCGATGAGATCCTTCATGAGCTCGCCCATGAGGAAACGCCGGAGTTTGGTAACGGTCGGGAACTGCGTCGGGTCCACTGCTTCAATCGCGCAAGCCACCTTGCACTGAAGCTCTTGGTCCGTCAACCTCTGAATATCCAGTTCGTCGAATACTGCATCGACATCCGCGTCTGTGATTTCATCTTTGGTGGACTGGACTAATATCAGCTCCATCAACCATGCGATCCCCTCTTTCGCCAAGCGTTCTTGCGAATGTGCTCGGAGTATTACAAAGAGTGCTTCGTCGCTGAAGCGCTCGGGTCTTCGTTCGGCACGGGCCAGAGCGCGCATTCGCTGTGCGAGCAGAACACCGAGCAATTTTCCGGAGAGCCCCAACTCGTTCATCGCACGTTGAATCAGGGGCACGCGAGGTGAGATACAGAGGCGTTGAATATCGTCCTCAACCATCGCTCCTTGGCGAAACGTCGCCTCCGTCTCCCAGACAAACTCCGGCATGACGGCACGCGCTTTGTTGATCCGTTCGGCAGGAATCTCGATTGGCGGTAGATCGGTATCGGGATACATGCGCTCCGCGCCGGGAAGTACGCGCTCAAAACCGTTCGTACCGTCTTTGAGCGGCTGTCGAGTATCACTGGGCACGCCGCTTGCCGCTTCGGTCGCGCGGATCACAATCTCCTCACACGCAGTCTGAACATCACGATCATCGCCCCAGACGAGAATGAGCGCGTCGTCTTCGTGCGCCTGCATTCGCTTTCGGAGTTTCTGCCAATCCTGCGGCCACAGTGATTCGGAGGCGCTGTCGCTATGGACGATGTTCGGAAGCTCACTGAGACAGGCAATCACGCGCACGCGATCGGAGAACTCCTTGGCGAAGATCGTGTGCTCCTGCGTCGGTGTATTGAGCAGTCCAGCAAACCCGCAAAGCTTCACGCAGCGCACTTTCAATTTCCGATCAATCGCCGAACGAACCGGAGCATAACTTGCCTTCATCAGCAGTTCCGTCACATCCTTGGAAGCCGTTGTGATCGTGTCCGGCGTAACGTTTCGTCGATTGAGTTCCTTCATGATTCCAAGCAGCGCTACTTGTCGACTCGCCTCGTTGTAGATCAACCTTGGAATACGCCAAATCTGAGGCACGCCCTTGATTTCAACTCGAGTTCCGCCTTGAACGCTGACATTGACATCTTGTCGCGTCGCGCCGTAACCACGCCGGACCTTCTGCGTGCTGCGACATACTTTGCGGATCAGATTGCACACTTCAGCCGTCTCTTGCGGCGTGAACATCTCCGGCTCAGTGACGACTTCGATCAACGGCATGCCCAGACGATCCGTCAGGTATGTCCGTTCGTGGCCGTGATCGGAAACCTCACGGCATGAATCCTCCTCAAGCCCCAACTGTCTAACACGAATCGTGCGATCCTTGAACGGCAGCCAGCCGTCGACGCCGAGGATCGTCGTTCGTTGGAAGCCGGTGGGAATGGACCCATCAAGGTATTGTTTGCGCGCGATGTGAAGTTCGTTGACGAGATTCAATCTCAACAGCAGTGCGAGCTCCAGCGCGATATCGATCGCTTGATCGTCGATGAAGAACGGCGGCGTGTCATCAAATTCGTAGGTGCAGACGGTCGCGTGATGGAGCCGGTACGTGATGTTCTTGCGGGTCTTCTTTTCCATCAACGCGGTGCCGTCATATTCACCCATCTCTGAGAGCGTGGGGCGCATGTGCCGCAGCACTTCCGCGTCGTATGACGAGCTGTAGTGGCCGGCCGGGCATCGACAAAACAACTTCGACCGAGTCAAAAGCTGCTGATGCACCTCGAGGCCACACTTCAGACCGATGTGGGCGTAGTCGGCTGGCGTCATTTCCTCGAACGGTTTGAGCGGTAACACTTCCATGGATGGCCCCAATGATAGCCCCAAATAGGTGCCTACACTGAAGTGAGAGTTTCGAGCCAACGGCGACAAACACGCTGTGAACGTTGTGTGCTCAGTGTCGTACTTGCTCGTCGGATTCACGGTACACTATGCGGGCTGGGAGACTGCGGGCAGACCGAGATGAAGTGAAGGAGACAGCCATGAAAACTCGAGTGCTGCGACTGCTGATTGTTGCGTGCGTCATGATCGCCGGCGATCGCGGCTTTGCTCAATCTGCGACCGGCGAAATGCAAGCAACAGCCAAGGCCGACATGATCTTGCGCAACGGCAAGATTGTCACGGTTGACGAGGCGATCGGAGAAGTCCAGGCCATCGCGATCCGTGGCGATCGAATCCTTGCCGTTGGATCGAACGCGCAGATGAAAGCGCTCACCGACGACTCGACCATGATCATCGATCTAAAGGGCAAGCTGGCGATTCCCGGCTTTATCGAAGGCCACGGACACTTTACGTCGCTGGGTGACGCCAAAATGAACCTCGATCTCATGGCAGTGCGCAATTGGGGTGAAGTTATTGAGATGGTCGCAGCTGCGGTTGCAAAGGCGAGCCCCGGCGAATGGATCGTTGGTCGCGGTTGGCATCAGGAGAAATGGGACAAGGCGCCGCGCGGCGCCGTTGAGGGATTTCCAACGCATCACGGCATGAGCGCCGTTTCGCCGGACAACCCGGTGTTTCTGTCGCACGCCAGTGGTCACGCAAGCTTCGCCAACAAGAAAGCGATGGACCTGGCGGGAATCAGCGCAGCAACTGCTGATCCACCCGGTGGTGAGATTCTTCGCGATGAGCAGGGACAACCCATCGGCGTGTTTCGCGAGCGCGCATCAGGGCTCATCTCCCGCGCGCAATCCATCAGTGGTAAACGTGAAAGTGGAACAGACCTCACTCGCCGTGCTATCGAACTGGCGACGAAAGAGTGCTTATCAAATGGAGTGACGTCGTTTCAAGATGCGGGCTCCTCGTTTAGTGTCATCAATACATTTGCCGAAATGGCGGACAGTGGAGAGCTTGGGGTTCGGCTGTGGGTGATGATTCGTGAACCCAATGCAAGCCTTCGCGCAAACATCGATCGATACAAGGCGCTTCAAGGCGTTGGAAACAATTATTTGACGGTCGGCGGGATCAAGCGATCAATTGACGGCGCCTTGGGATCGCGCGGCGCGTGGCTGTTGGAGCCCTATGCCGATAGCGCCCAAAGCACGGGGCTTGCCACAGCGACGATCGAGGATGTCACGGAGACCGCCCAAATCGCCATAGAGCACGGTCTGCAATTGTGCGTACACGCCATCGGTGATCGCGCCAATCGCGAAGTGCTGAACATTTTCGAGAAGACGTTCGCCGCCAACCCGCAGAAGAAGGATCTGCGATGGCGCATTGAACATGCGCAGCATCTTCACGTCGACGACATCCCGCGCTTTGGCCAGCTTGGTGTGATCGCATCAATGCAGGGCATTCATTGCACATCCGATGCGCCATGGGTGCTTGCGCGACTCGGCTACGAAAGAGCGAACGAAGGTGCGTATGTATGGCAGAAGCTCATGCAAAGCGGCGCGATCGTTACGAACGGCACGGATACGCCGGTGGAGGATGTATCACCGATCGCCTCGTACTACGCCACGGTCTCCAGGCGACTCGATGATGGATCGGTGTTTTTCGCCGACCAAAGGATGAACCGAATGGAGGCGCTGCGGTCGTATACGATTCACGCCGCCTATGCTGCGTTCGAGGATGACCTCAAAGGAACGCTCACACCGGGCAAGTTGGCCGATATTGTCGTGTTGTCGCAGGACATCCTGAGCATCGCTGAAGACAAGATTCCCCACACGAACGTCCAGATGACGATCGTGGGCGGGAAGATCGCCTACCGCAGAGAATAGTGTCTCGTCGCAAGCGGAGAACGATGCCCGATCTATGTTATCCTCTGAGCATGGCTCGTTGGCGATTGGTCCGTTCTACGGGGCTTGCGTTTCTTGCCTGTTTCGCCATCTGTGGATGTCGCACGACCTCGGATTACGCTCGTCCGTTGGCGCCGGGTGAGCGGGCGCTTCGGATCGTGGTTGCGCCGGAAACCCTCACCGGGCTGACCGATGCCTTTGAGAACAAAGCCGATCAACTCATGCAGGCGATGGATCGCAGCATAGCGTGGTTCGATCATGCCTCAAGTAAGCGGTATTTTCCCTGGGAGTATCCGCCGATCACCCATGTCCAGGCGCGGCGAAGTCTCGTTGCGCTGCGCGAGTTGATTGCCGGCACGAAGAATGCCCATGATTTCGTTCGTCAACTGACCGCGCAGTTTGATATCTACGAATCGATCGGATACGACGGCACAGGCACGGTCTTCTTCACCGCCTACTTTGCCCCGGAATACCCCGCACGCCGACAACCCAATGGTGAGTTTCGATACCCGCTGTATGAGCTTCCCAGCGATCTGAGGCGCAAGTACGTTGCCGCGGGCCGTTGGCCGACTCGCCTTGAGATCAAACGGGACGATCTCCTGGCCGGTCATGAACTCGTCTGGCTCAACGACCCGCTCAATGTCTATTTGATTCACGTCAATGGTTCCGCCTGCCTTCGCCTCGGCGACCAAGACGCGATGTATGTCGGGTACACAGCAACGAACGAGCACCCGTACACGAGTCTGGGCAAGCTTCTCGTCGCTGAAGGATTGCTCAGCGCAGAGGAAGTGAGCATGCAGACTATCCGGGAGGCGTTTGAACGTACTCCGGCAACTGTTGGGGAGTTGATGCTACGGAACGCTCGGTTTGTGTTCTTCAAAGAGTATGGAGTCGACCAATGGCCGCTGGCGTCGCTTGGCGTTCCATTGACGGCTGGAGCATCGCTAGCGACGGACAAGACCGTGTACCCGCCGGGCGGTCTCGTCCTGGTGCGAACGCCGATGGTTGACGAAACGGACAGACCGACCTGGACCGCGCGATTCCTTCTGGATCAAGACAGTGGCGGCGCGATCAAGGGGCCGGGGCGCGCCGACATCTTCGAAGGCATCGGCGAAGAGGCCGGTCGCCTGGCTGGGGGGGTCAAGGCACATGGCCGGCTGCTGTATTTCTTCTTGAAACAAGATTAGCGGCGGCTTGCGAAGATCGATATTGATGCGCCGAAAACGAACCGACCGCGCCGGTCACAGCTCGGTGTATTTCTTGGGTTGGTTGGGCCTTTCCACAAGTGGAACGAACAACGACATGGTGCAACTTCATGCCGGTGATATAGGACGCGCCGGTGCCTTCCCACAGGGAGTCACATCCGTCGCCCGACTCAGTCGATCGCAGTCGGGATTGCCCGGCGAGGAGGCCCGATTGCTACCAAGGCGCGTGCTTTGGCAAACCCGTCGGACGGATGAGCGGGCATTCACGTAAAGCAAGATGTATCAATATGTTAGAGCGACACTTTTCGCCCTCAACGCCGCGGCGAGGCGGCTTGGGTCGCTTCGCCGCTTTGCACGGGTACGAGATTTTTCTCGTTTTCAGATATGTTGATCTTGAATTCGTCTTACAGCTTGCTATCCTCGTAACGGAGTTGAGGGCACAGCGCCGCGCCCCGGAAGATTGGTGATGTGTTTGACCCGGAGGAGACCGCGCCGTCCTGACGCCCCCCAAAGCCGTCGTCTGGTGTTCTGCACCGGTTCGACGGTTCAACATCGAACCCCCTCGTTGCCTGCCGCAGGAGGGGGTTCTTTTGGATTCCAGCCGTCGGCAGCGGTGTCGAGCAGGCCCCGCGCCGGTAGTTTGGGTGGGTTGGCAAGGAGACTCCAGCCCCCTCGAAACGAGGCGTCAAAAAAAGCCGCAAGACACGATTTCTCTGTCCGGAGGGTCGTTCAGGCTGCCTCTTCTGATTCGAACGCGGCGTTCCGTGGACCTTGAGGCATCGGCACGAACCATGGCCACCGCATGCGGACTGCCCGAACCATCCGTACCGCGACCTGACCGAGACCCTGGGGAAAGGCGGCCCCCCCTTTTTTTGGCGTCCAAACTGAAGGAGGTGAGCGGTAGAACATTTCAAGAGAAGAGGTTTGTCTGTATTTGCCGCCCGTACGGCTGTGTCTGCTAGGTGACCCACGCCAGAGCGGCACAAACCAGAGCGGCAGGCACCGGCCCCGGTCGGCTATTTCAAGAGGAACGATCCCCATGTCGCGCACATCACTTCGCAAGTATTTCGATCGATTCGTCCTGATCGGGCTTCCCGGGGCGAGTCGTCGAACGACTCCCGCTCTCTGCGGATTGTTTCTCGCATTGATCAACTTGGGCAGCGCTACCGCGCAGACGCAAGGTACTGAACGAGTACGGTGGCGGTTCCAGATGGATTCGCGGTTTGGCGGCTCGTTCGTCACCGTAGCGCCCGACACAACTTGGAGACCACCGCTCGATGTGAACCGTAACGAACGATTTCCCGCGCGCCCGTAATGCGGCGCACAGTCAAAGGAGTTCAACAATGTTTCTGCGAATCAACACCATAATCTTATCCTTGCTGGCCATGACGGCATTCGATGGGGCCACCGCGCTTGCCCAGGAAAACGACCCGCTCTTCGATGCCGCCTGGCGGTCGTTCGACACGGGTGACTTTCCCACGTTTTTCCCCGAGTTCTTCGACGTGGGCGACATCGACGGTGACGGCGATCTCGACGTCGTGGCTTCGCGCTTTATGTTCAGCGGGCCGGGGATCTCCGTCTTGCGAAGCAATGGCGACGGCACGTTTGCCGAGGAAGAGATCTACGAACTCAGCTGGGACAATGCGATGGGCGAGATTGTGCTCGCTGATTTCGACATGGATGGCGACCTCGATGCAATAGGCACCGTCATTGGGAATGCGGGAACCGGAACAAAAATCGCGGTGTGGCGCAACAACGGCGACGGCACTTACGCGCCTCACATCTTCTTCACGACGGGTGAAGGACCGATCGGTCTTGTCGTAGGCGACTTCACCGGCGATGGATTCCCCGATGTTGTCACGGCAAACTTCGGGTTTGTCGCCGGCACCAACGATACGATCTCGCTGCTCGAACACAACGGGCAGAAAGGCAATCAGGCGGGCTTCCTCTTCCCAGTTGTCACTCACGTGGGCGATAATTCACAGCGCCTCGTCGCAGGGGATATCGACGGCGACGGCGATCTCGATCTCGTCGTCGGTCGTGCCGCTATAGGTGGTGTTGGAGCCAACGGGATAAACATCCTCACCAACGACGGTTCGGGGAACTTCGTGGTCGGAGCGCCATTCGTGGCCGTTCCCGGCGCGTTTCGCGCCTCTCCAGCGGTCGTGCTTGCGGATCTCGACAACGATGGCGATCTCGATCTGATCACCGGCGGGGGTGATGACGACGATGTCTTTGAAGTCGGCCAGATTGCAATTCGTCGCAACGACGGCGCAGGGTCGTTCGGCGCGGCCGAGGTGCACGATCTCGTCGAAAGGACGTGGACTCCACACTCGATCAACGTGGCCGATCTGAACGAGGATGGTTGGCTCGACATCTTCGCCTCCAATCCGACCGGCAGGCAGTTCGACGGGTGGAGCGTCCTCATGTCCGACTCAAATGGCGGATACCAGACGCCACTGTTCTTCGATGGCGCCAAAAAGACGTCCGATCTCGCTGCGTTCGACGTGGACGCCGACGGCGATCTCGACGTCGTCACCGTCGGCGCTGATTCGTCGGTTATCACGGTGCATAAGAACCT
>JADFNO010000208.1 GCA_022563315.1 Planctomycetota bacterium
TGGTTGATGCGGTATAATTCGGGGTAATCGACCGATGGGCCCCGGCCACCCATCGGTCCGAGCACTTCGACAACATGAGGCCGGTGAGGAGGAAGATCCAAATGAGTCCACGACTGCCGCTCTCTCAGCGTTCGGTTGGAAGTTTGTGGCGCGCTGTTTTCGTGGCGCTGTTCGCCTGCACGCTCACCGGACCGGGCGCGGCTCAGGCCCGGGGACAGTGGCAGCAGACCTACAAGCTCACCGCCGCCGACGCCGACGCAGGGGACATCTTCGGTCAGTCCGTCTCAATCGACGGGAATCTGATTGTGATCGGCGCGCAGCTCGATGAAGACGCAGGAACACAATCCGGGTCGGCATACGTGTACCGCTTCGACGGGAGCAACTGGATCGAGGAAGCCAAGCTCACCGCCTCGGACGGCGCTCCGGGCGATCGACTTGGTGTTGCTGTTTCCGTAAGCGGCAACGTGATCGTAGTCGGTGCTGCGGGCGATGACGACGGGGAACCGTCCTCCGGCTCGGCGTACGTGTTCCGGTTTGACGGAACACAGTGGATCGAGGAGGCCAAGCTCACCGACCCCAACGGCGAGGAGCTCGACCTGTTCGGCTTTTCCGTATCGATCCAAGGCAATGTGGCGCTTGTCGGCGCTGGGGGGAACGATGATGCCGGTTTGGGTACCGGCGCCGCTTTCGTCTTCCGTTACGATCCTCTAGGCGCCGAAACGTGGGTGTTCCAGCAGCAACTCAACGCCGTCGATGCTGAGGGACCGGCCTTGTTCGGTTGGTCCGTGAAGCTGTCCGGCGACGTGGCGCTCATCACGGCGCCGCAAGACAACAGTCAGACGGGTGCTGCCTACGTCTTTCGCGACACGGGCACGCAATGGGTCCACGAGATCAAGCTAACGGCCGCCGACCCGGTCGGACCATTTCCGTTCTTCGGATGGTCGAGCTCCATCAGCGGCGACACGATTCTCGTAGGCGCGCGCTCTGATTACGCGCTCGGCGGCGAATCAGGGGCGGCCCACCTCTTCCGCAAGAACCGAACGGGCTGGGAAGAAGTGATCAAGCTCACGGCCTCGGATGGTGAGGCCGGCGATTTCTTCGGAGCATCGCTGTCGATCAGCGGCGACGTGGCCTTCATCAGCGCTCGCCCTCAGAATGCGACAGGTACGGTCTACATCTTCGACCTGGACCCGACGCCCGGCGACCTGGACTGCAACGGCCGCGTGGGGGTCGCTGACCTGCTCGCGCTACTGAGCACGTGGGGGCCGTGCGATGATTGCCAAGCGTGCGCCGCTGATCTCGACGGGAACTGTATTGTCGGCGTATCTGACCTGCTGATCCTGCTTATGAACTGGGGCTAGGGTCGCGGCGGGCGGACGGTCCTCATCCGGCTTCGGCGGCTTGCGGGGGGAATGGCCGACGTGATCGCGGCGGCCGATTTTCGATCGGCGATCGAGAACGGCTCAGGCGGGCTGGCACAGGGACCGATAACACGATCGGAGCGGCCGAGCGGGCCCGGCGTGGACTCAAGCCGGGCCCAAGATTCGTCCGATAAGAGGCCGTGGTTTCCTGGGGTTGGCCCCGGCTGGCGCGCCTCGAAGCCGGGTGAGTCGGCCTACGGTCTCGGCGGAGCCGACGACCACCATTTGCTGCCGTGTCGCGCGACGGGGAGTGTCGCTCGGCCGATTGGGTATGGAGCTCAACTCGTGAAGCTGAAGAGAGTTTTGAGTCTGCACGCGAGCGTGGTGCTCGGCGCGGTGGTGCTGACGGGATGCGCCGAGTCCGACCCCTGGTTCGGTCCACAAGCGATGGTGGGTGATGGTGGCAACCGGACGACAGCGGTAACGAATTACGATCCACCGCTGCCGCCGACGGAAGCGGGGGTCGTGTCCGACACGGGTGACGTTCAGTTCGGCGGCGAGTCGCCCGGGACGCCGATCGAGCGCACCGCGTCGCGATCTTACACATCGCTCATTGGGCTTTATGGAGAGCTGATCGCCGACTCGGTGGAGGCCGGGAGCCAATTCGACGGCGGCGGCAACATCGCGCAGGTGAGCTTCGCCACGGAGGGCGCGTGCTTCGACCCCGATATTGATGGCACAGGGACGCTGCTCGTTTTCGCGTCGACGATGCACCGGGAGACGTCCGACATCTATACGAAGTCGACCACCGGCAAGACCGTCACGCAGCTCACCCGGGATCCGGCGGACGATATTCAGCCGGCAATCAGCCCCGACGGCGGGCACGTAGCCTTTGCCTCGAATCGCGCCGGGAGCTGGGACATCTACGTGATGTCGATCGGCGGCGGGAAGACCGTCAAAATTACCTCCGACAGGGATCACGAGCTGCACCCGAGCTGGTCGCCCGACGGGCAAATGCTGGCGTACTGCAAGTTCGGCTCACAGTCCCAACGATGGGAGATCTGGGTCGTTGACTGGCAGCAGCCGAGCGTGCAACAGTTTTTGGGATACGGGCTGTTCCCCGAGTGGTGCCCGGACGTGGCCCGAAGCAAGATTCTCTTCCAGCGGGCACGACAGCGCGGAAGCCGGTACCACACGATCTGGACAATGGACTATGTCAACGGCGAGGCGATGTATCCCACGGAAATCGCTTCCGCGGCGAACGCAGCCGTCATCAACCCCTCCTGGTCTCCCGGCGGCGACCGGATCGTCTTCGTGACTATCCTGGAACCGGATGCCGAACCAAACACGAGGCCGGCTCAGTCCGATGTATGGATGATAAAGCTGGACGGCACGGCACGGACGAACCTGACCAACGGGCAATTCGCGAACTTCCAGCCGGTCTGGGGGGCTGATGGGAAGGTTTACTTCGTCTCGGATCGTTCGGGCGTGGACAACGTTTGGTCGGTGTCAACGGGGCGTGCGGTCAACGTGACCGAGCCTCCACCCCCGGGGATTGTCGTCGCCGGACCGCCGGAGCCGAACTGAGCAGGCGGGCAGTCGTCGCCGGCTGCTCGGACCCTTTCGTCGGCCGACCCCTCGGCCGACCCCGACGAGCGGAGCTCGCCGATAGGCAGGACGCCATGACAAGTGCACAGCCCATGCCGCCAAAGACGGGCGGTCGGTCCCTCGCGGCGATGTGTTGGGCCACGCTCGTCTGCGGATTAGCGTTGTCCGGCTGCTCGGCGCGCCTCAAACCGCCGACTGAGCTAACGGCCCCCTACCCGCAGCCCAAGCTGTGGGCGGTCGTGCCGTTCGCAAACGAGTCGGGCGTGTCGATCGTTGACCCCTACTTCACCGCTGATGTGTTCACCCAACAATTGCAACAGGTGAAGGGCATCGATACGGTTCCGGTGAATCGCGTAATCGTCGCCATGCGCCGGCTCCAAATGTCGGAAGCATCAACACCTGCCGACATCCGGCAGTTGGCCAATGCCCTTGGCGTCGACGGCGTCATCATCGGGACGGTGACGGCGTACGACCCGTATCCTCCGTTGATGTTGGGCGCGGCCATTCAGTTGTTCCAGACGCCGCCTCACAATCGGCTTCGAGGGTTTGATCCGCAGGAGTTGACCCGATCGCCCCGTGGGACCGTCTCACCAGGCGAGTTGGGGTCGGCCGGTCCGGTCGCCCAAGCCGCTGGTGTCTTCGATGCCACGAACCATCAAACGCTCAGCTGGCTCAGGGACTACGCCGCCGGACGGAGCGAGCCCCACGGAGCCTACGGCCAGGACATCTATTTGGTGAGCATGGAGCTGTACACGCAGTTTGTCAGCTATCGGCTGATCCATGACCTGCTGGCCTTTGAGCAGGCACGGTTGACGCCGATGACGGAAATCGTTTCCGGGCACTGACGGCCAGAGATGGTCGTCGGCCCCCAGCCGAGGACCACAAATGGCCGATACCACCGTCACCCTTCAACTCCGCCACGGATCGCACCGATTGGTATTGGAGAAGAGCGGTCACCGCTGGGTGCTCCAGTGGGACCCCGGCCTGGAGCACGCGCTCATGGGGCACGTTGCGGCCATGGCCCGCGATCCCGACTGCCCGTTTGGATGGGTGGAAGCGGCGCTTGTTTGCCGGTACTTCGGCCGCCCGTCCCCCACCGGACACCCCGCCTCGATAAGGCCCGCGCACCGGACCAAGTGACCCACGACTGACACCAACATCAGCCCCCGAACCAGAGCAGGGTTAGAGACATGAACGAGACCGCCAAGCGACACCCCAAGATCGTCGATGAGTTCCTCCATTACTTGTTGGACGAGCGCCACTTCAGTCCGTACACGGCGCGGTGCTATGGCGTGGATCTGCGCCAGTACGCGGAGTACATCACCGAGGAACTGAATATACACGCCACGCCCGAGCAGGAGGCCGACGCCCTGCGCCGCCGATTGGAAGGACGCCTGGGCTCGGGGCCCGACGGTGAACACATCGTCGCCACGCTCGGCGCCTCCACCCTCACCGCCTTCATGCTCGACGCCGATGTCAACGCCATCCGCAAGTTCCTCGAACACCTGTCCCAGCAGAACTATTCGCCCGCCACCATGGCCCGCAAGATCGCCACCCTTCGCTCATTCCATCGCTGGCTCGAGAAACGCGGTCTGATCACGAACAACCCGATGCTGATGATCCGCACGCCCAAGCAGGCCAAGCGCCTGCCCAAAGCGATCGACGTCGAACAGGTCGAGAAGCTGCTTGCCGCCCCGAACGACAACACGCTGCTCGGCGCTCGCGACCGCGCGATCTTGGAAACGCTCTACTCCACCGGGATTCGCGTCAGCGAGCTCGTGGGCATCAATCGCGGCGACGTCGATGACCCCGGCCAAGCCCTCATCGTCATGGGCAAAGGCAAAAAGGAACGAATTGTGCCGCTCGGCTCGCACGCTTTGGCCGCGATCCGTCACTACGCCGGCATGCTCGACCACGATCTCATCAACACCGGCCATGGACCCGATCCCGCCGCCCCACTGTTCATCAACAAGCACGGCGGACGGCTGTCCACCCGCTCGGTCCGCCGAAAGGTCAGCAAATACTTGACGGAAGCGGGCCTCGATCCGACCATCAGCCCTCACACGCTGCGACACAGCTTCGCCACCCATCTGCTGGATAACGGCGCTGATCTGCGTTCCGTGCAGGAGTTGCTCGGCCATCAGTCGCTTTCGACCACACAGATCTACACGCATCTGACCGCGCAAAGAATGCACGATGTCTACGACGGCGCTCACCCCCGCGCGGAAGCCTCGTAAGCAGTTCGATCGAACCTCACGGACGAAGACACTTCTCGCAAGGACGCGAGATCAAGACGGGGCGCTCGGTGGGAGCGCCCCGTTGTTTTTTGCGCCGTAGCCCGAGCTAGCGCGGACTTGAGCGTACCGTGTCCGATTCGATAGGCCGCTACGGCTGGATTGAGAGTGCTGTAGCCGTGCCCGAGTTTCTAACAAGTCTCGATTCACCCAACGGGAGTGCCTAGCTCACGGGCACGGCCCCAGTTGGCGAGGAGGGCGAGGAGACCGGATGCGCCGATGGAGCCGTTGCCGTCGAAGTCGGGCGGCCCGCCGGGGTTCGGCCCCCAATTGCCGAGCAGATTCTGGGGGTCATCCACGATCGCGCAGG
>JADFNO010000209.1 GCA_022563315.1 Planctomycetota bacterium
CCTGACGATCATGACTCGACCGGATCATCAGGTCTTCGAGGATGTCGCCGGAGCGTGTCGCCGCGTGTTTCACACCGATCGCGTAACCGATCTGGCCTTGATCGGCATCGCGTTCCAGCTCGGGCTCGTGCCAACATCTTTGCCCGCCATGGAGACCGGCTTGAAGCACGTACAGCAGCTCGGCTTCGGTCGGTCGTTGGAGGCGTTTCATTTCGGTCGTGAGCTCGCCGTGGACCGAAAGCTCTTCACGCAACCGCAACCGGCCAAGGACGAGCGGCTTGACCGAGTCGTTCGGCGCACACTGTGCGGCGTTCGCGGGCAGCGGTGGGGTGGGCGCCGGCGTACCGCTCAACTAGCGCATCTTCTGTATAGCACGTTGGCTCAAGTCCCCGGGCTAGCCGAGACCGGGACCGGCCGGCAAGCGCGGCGCGACTTCGTCACCGCGGCCGCGCGCTGCCTGGCGTGGGGGGGTATCAGCTATGCCCAGCGATATGCCGAACTCGTCACCGCGCTCTACCGGGCAGACCGCGGCGACACCGGCCGGGCGATCACGCGAAATGCGATCGTCCCTCTCGCCGAGGCCATGCTTGTTCGAGACCCGATTTACGTGGCGACGACGCTCACCAGCGCCGAGCTGCGCCGACATACCCGACAGCGGCTCAACGTACGGCTTGCCCGCGACGATCGAGTCCAGCGGCGATATCTCACTCGGATCGAGCTCCTGGCCTTGGGCAGACGATTCCGATTCGACGTCGTCACCAGTGATTGGCTCATGGTGCTTCTGGCCCTGGGCCGGCACTTCATTCCCAAGGGCTGGCGCGGCTCTAACCTGGAACGACAGCGACGGAGCTATGTGATCGATCTCATCGAGCGAGCCGCGCGGGGAGCGGCCCGCGACTATCAGTTGTGGGCCAGGACGCTCAAGAGGCTGCACGATCAGGCGCTCGACGATCGCCTGCGCGGGATGGCGCTCTCTGAGTTGTGCATGTTCGTAGAGCCCGGAGCTCAGCCGGTCGCCGATTCAGCCGCGCTCGCCTCCCACACGTCGCCGCGACTCGAACCTCGTTAGCGGCTGTGCCCGATGGTAACCTGGATCGTGCGATGGGAGATGTCTTGCTCCGTCAGCCACGTATCGAGCGCCACAGCGTCGTCGCGAACAATCGTTCTGCCTGTCGGATCGACGCCTTGGGCAAGCATGAACTCCTTGAGCGTGCCCGGCAATCCGAACTCAACGCTTTCGTGGAACACGTCGCGCTGCTCCACTTCGCCGCCGAAGCTGTCAATCAACGTGCGGACGACCTTCCGGACCAAGTCCTCCGGAGCGCTGGCGCCGGCGGTGATCAAGACCGTCTCGACACCATCGAACCATGCGTCATCGAGTTCAGAGTCGTCGTCGATCAGATGGGCCGACGTTCCGGTCGCCTGGGCAATCTCCGTCAGGCGGACCGAGTTCGAGCTGTTCTTGGAGCCGATGACAAGCACAAGATCACATTCCGGCGCGATCGCGTGCACCGCCTTTTGACGATTGGTCGTGGCGTAACAAATGTCGTCGCTCGGCGGGTCCTTGATCTGGGGGTATGCCGTTCGCAACGCCGTGATAATCACGGACGCCTCGTCCATGCTGAGCGTCGTCTGCGTCAGATACACCAGTTTCTGAGGGTCTTTGATTTCGAGCGACGCCACCTGCGCCGGCGACGTTACGACTTGGATCGCGTCGGGCGCTTCGCCGCGGGTGCCGATGATCTCCTGGTGGTCGGCGTGGCCGATCAACACGATCTGATACCCCTTTTTCGCATACCGAATCGCCTCCATATGTACCTTCGTCACCAGCGGGCAGGTCGCATCGATCGCCGTCAGGTCTCGCTCGCTTGCCTGGCGCCGAAGGGCTGGGCTCACGCCATGGGCGCTGAAGACCACGACCGCCCCGCGGGGCACCTCGTCGATGGCATCGACGAATCTCACGCCTCGATGTCGGAAGCGATCGACCACGTGCTGGTTATGGACAATCTCGTGTAAGACGTAAATGGGCTTGTCCGGATAGATCTCCAGAAGCTGATCGAGCACGTCAATCGCCATGTATACGCCGGCACAGAAGCCGCGAGGATTGGCTAAAAGGAGTTTCATACCGCGTCACCTCACCGATCGGGGGTGATGATAGCCGCCGAAGAACCTGCCGACCGCTCTAGCCCCAGCCACGCCATGGCGATACATTGCTCCCTTTGCCTCGGCCGGGTAATGCCGCCATGACCGCCAACCCCATTGAACAACTCGAAGTCTACGGCCCGCAACGGTGTGAGACGCTGAGCGTCGACGAGGCTCGGCGATGGTGCCGGCGCCTCGCCCGGCAGCATTACGAGAACTTCAGCGTTCTCACCGCACTCGTCCCCAAGCGGCTTCGCGAGGACTTCGCCGTCGTCTACGCCTTTTGTCGGTGGGCCGATGACCTCGGTGACGAGATACAAGGCCACGACCGGTCCCTCGAATTGCTGGACTGGTGGCGACAGGAGTTGAACCAGTGCTTCGCCGGCGAGCCGCGCCACCCGGTGTTTGTCGCGCTAGGGCCGACCATCCGGCTCCACGATCTGCCGCAGCAGCCCTTCGACGACCTGATTCGAGCGTTCGAGCAGGATCAGACCGTGACCGGGTACGACACGTGGGATCAGCTACTCGACTATTGCAAGCTCAGCGCCAATCCGGTGGGGCGACTCGTGCTGATGCTTTTAGGTGAGCCGCGCACCGAGAACTTCTGGCAACTCAGCGACGCAATCTGCACCGCGCTGCAACTGACGAATCATTGGCAGGACGTTCGCCGAGATATCCTCAAGCGCGATTGCATCTATATTCCGCGGGAGCTAATCAGCATCGACAACTTCGAGCAACGCCTTCGGCAAACCGCCCAACAAGGATACGCCATCGATCAAACTTTCCTCGGCGAGTCCCGTGATTTGATACGCACCTGCGTCGAGCGGACTTGGCCATTGTTTGAAAAAGGCGATCAACTGCTGGGGAAGCTCCAGGGTTCCTCCCGACCGGTCGTCGGGCTCCTAGCCTCGGGCGGGCAGCGCGTGTTGCGTCTGATCGAGCTTTGGAACTACGAGACGGTGCTTCATCGCCCCAAACTTGCCAAAGCATCCAAGATGGCGCTTATGATGATGGCCTGGCTGAAGTCCCGATTCCACAAGCGAGGCCCTGACAAGGCGTGAGCGCCAATCAAACAATGCCGGTATCCGACGCGCTGCGGCACTGCGGCCTGGTCACGCGCCGCTGCGCTCGCAATTTCTACTATGGCCTGAAGCTGACGCCCGAGCCGCAGCGATCCGCCCTGTTTACGCTGTACGCGTGGATGAGGCGGGCTGACGATCTTGTTGACGACGCCGAACCCACATCAACACAATGTCTTGAGAGAATCGAGGACTTCCGCGCGGCAACCGAGCGCGCACTCATGGGGACCGGCGATGACGCCGATCCATTGTGGATCGCTTTGGCCGATGTCGCCCTTCGTTTCGAGCTTCAGCGCGATGCACTGTACTTGATGCTGGATGGGCAGATCGACGATCTCGCGGGCCGACACTATGAGACATTTGAGCAGGTTCATGAATACTGCTACCGGGTGGCGTCCTCCGTGGGGCTTTTGTGCATCAACATCTGGGGGTTTGACGATCCAAACGCGCCGGCCCTTGCCGTTGATCGCGGCATCGCCTTCCAACTCACCAACATGCTGCGCGACTACCGAGAAGATTACGACGCAGGACGCATCTATCTTCCGGCCGAAGATTTCGCCCAATACGGCCTCACACCTAAAGAACTCCGTGATTGGTCCGATCCGCCGCGCTGCGCGCACTTCCTCCGCGCTCAAGCGGCCCGCGCTCGTTCGTTTTATGATCGATCAGCCCCACTGGATCAGATGATCACGCCGTCTTGCCGACCCGCTCTTTGGGCGATGACGACCATCTACGGTTCACTCTTAAAAAAGATCGAGGATGAACCGTCGCAGATTATCACCAAGAGGCGAGTGCGCCTGGGCGCGTGGCGAAAGGGATTGATCGCAATGCGCGCCAAGTGGTTCGGCCACCCGACTGGAAACGGCTCGCTTTGAGACGACGCATCGCGATCGTCGGCGGGGGCCTGGCGGGGATCGCCGCGGCCCTGAAGCTTGCCGACGCCGACTGCCAGCCGATCATCATCGAGACCCGAAAGATCCTGGGTGGACGAGCGACCAGCTTTGTCGATCCACGAAGCGGTGAGGTCATCGACAACTGCCAGCACGTGCTGATGGGGTGCTGCACCAACCTGATCGACCTGTACGATCGTCTTGGGGTGCTCGATAAGATCGACTGGCACCGAAAGCTGTATTGGACACACAGCCACGGTGAGATCGACTGCGTAAAGGCGAGCCGGTTGCCCGCCCCGTTTCATTTAGCGCTGTCGTTCGCTCGAATGGGACTCCTCCAAAAGAACGAACGCAAGCAGATACAGCGTGCGATGTGGCGCATGATCCGCCTCGGCGCCAAGGGTCGGCTCTCGTGGGCCGGGCGAACCTTCAGCGAGTTCCTCGCGGACACCGAACAGACGGAATCGACGATCGCGAAATTCTGGAACACGGTCATCACCAGCGCCTGTAACCTCGGCGTCGATCGGGTCAGTGCCGCACACGCGATCCAGGTCTTCCAGGAAGGGTTCCTTGCCAATCGTTGGTCCTACACGATGGGACTGGCGAGTGTGCCGCTCGTCGAGCTGTATCAATCGGTTGGGGAGGCGTTGAAAGAAGCCGGCGGCGAGATTCACCTGGGCCGCCCGGCTCGTGCCATCGCCTACGACGGGCGGCGCGTCACGGGTGTGGTGACAGGCGATGGCGTCATCGAAGCCGCCGCGGTCATCTCAGCCGTTCCCTTTGATCGTCTTGACAAGCTCATCTCCGACACGATGCGAGCTGCCGACGCGCGCTTGGCGTCGCTGGACCGGTTCGAGTTCAGCCCCATCCTCGGCGTGCACTTGTGGTTCGACCAGCCGATCATGGAGCTGCCGCATCTGATCCTGCCCGGCCGCGGCGTCCAATGGCTATTCAATAAGGGAATCGACGAGCAAGGTCGACAATACATACACGCCGTCATCAGCGCCGCTGACGAATGGATGAAGCTCGACGAAGACGAGATCATCGATCGAGTCGTCCAGGATATTCACAGCGCGATGCCGAAATCGGTCGGGTTGAAACCGATCCAGGCGCGCAGCATCAAGGAGAAGCGAGCGACGTTCGCCGCCACGCCACAGGTTGAGCAGTGGAGACCCAGTGCAAGCGCGGGGTACGTCGGTGTGAGTGGGGGCGGTATCGAGAACCTCTTCCTCGCTGGAGATTGGTGTGATACAGGTTGGCCCGCCACGATGGAAGGTGCCGTGCGCAGCGGATATGCGGCGGCGGCGGCGATTACCGGTGGCGACGGACTTATCGAAGACGTGCCACCCGGACGCTTCGCCCGGTGGTTGGGGCTGCTGTAGCAAACGGC
>JADFNO010000047.1 GCA_022563315.1 Planctomycetota bacterium
GATGGCGGCGGCGCTGGCCGAGCTGATGTCGCCGTGGGTGGACCGGATGCCCAACGTTACCGCCAGCGATCTGGTGCAAACCACGCTGGCCCGGTCGATCCTTCAACAAATGGCGCAGGATCCAAAGGGGTGCATTGAAACCTACAACGCCGCGGTGGACGCCGTGCCCGAGGGTGGGATCGGCCGGCTCGAAGGGACCGGCGACGCGGTCGAGCTACCCATCTGGCGTGTCGGTGCGGACGATATACGGCGGCGCGGGCGGCTGGGCGATCTTCGGGCGTGGGTCGAGACTGAGTCGCCGACGTTCGCGATTATGCCGCGAGCCCTGTTTATGACGGCCTTGGTTCGCTTGGGCATGTGTGATCTGTTCGTGCACGGTACCAGCGGGGCGCGCTATGACCGGGCGATGGAATTGTGGGTGAGCCACTGGCTGGGGCTGGAGCCGGCGCCGATCGTGGTGGCGACGGCGACGCAAACATTGCCGCTGGGTCCGCCTCCGGAACAGCGTATTGACGTCGCCGGCGCGCGTCGCACGGCACGGAAGCTGTGGCACGATCCGCAAAGCGCAGCGGACGCGGCCGGGCCCGGTTCGGCCAAGCGCTCCTTCCTTGGGCGGATTGAAACCGCCCCGCGCCGTTCAGCCCAGCGTCGCGCGCTCTTCCGCGAATTGCACGAATGCCTGGCCGAGCTTCGCCGCGGACAAGCGCGGTCGATCGAGGCAGCGCAGGGGCGGGTTGCCGCGGCGGTTCGCCAGGCGCACGAGGCGCCGATCGTCGATCGAAGGACGTGGTCGTTTCCGCTGTATCCGCAGGAGATGATCGATCAACTGGCCCAGGCGGTTCGCGAGGCCGTCGTAGGAGCCGAAGCTCCTGCCGTCACGGCGAGCCGGAGTCCTCCGGCGATTTCGACGTGAGCAGCAGCGTCTGATAGCGGCGTCGAGCCGACAGACCCAGGATTCGCACGACCTGCATCCGCTGCTCGACGACCGGCCCCAAGCCTTCGGCGACATAGATCACGCTCGTGGTGTTCGCATCCGCAAACTGCAAATCAGCGGTGAAGCTCACGTCAACGCGCTTGGTGAGCATCTCACCCATCGGCGTGCGAATGACGTAATCCCCCACGTATTGGATCGTTCGTCTGGCCTTACCCGACTCTCGTTGGCGTGATGGGTTGCGTGCGTCAACGACGCGCATCGCCACTTCGTGCTGCCGCAGCTCGCCGGGCGGCAAGTCGTGATAGGCGACAATCAGGGGTGGCTGGAACAAGCTGATGGCCCGATCCACATGCGAGATCACCGCGGTCATGACCACGTTCTGATCGTCGTCCAACCGCCAGAACTCGCTTCGCTCGTCGCCGTGATGCGTCACCCAGGTCGCGCCGAACCGCTTCGTCCGAAGGCGGCGGTAGATGACCGGCCCGATAGCTCCGCCGCGCTGGGCAGTTTCGTAGGTCCATTGGGTCGTGGTCAATGGGTAGATGGTCTCAGCGGCGAGCGATTCGGTGGCCGGCTGGATGGAAAGCACTTCAAATGGCGGCGAATCCGGCCCAACCGCTGCGCAACTGATCGGAGCGGCTGTCGCCAGGGCGGCGCACAGCCTGATGGCTCGCCCGCAGCTCATTAGCGCGACAGACCCTTCGCCTTCCAGAGTCGTTGCAGCTCCTGCGGGTCGATGCGCTCGGTGATGACGCCGTTGGCATCCAGGCGTTTCAGCCGATTGCCTTGCGCGTCGAAGATCTGCGTGATGGAGCCCGCGTCGATCGCCAGCTTGGAGATGAGCGTCCAATTCCCGGAGCCGTCATCGGTGCGCTGCCAGCGATCAACGCGAAGCGGCATGCGCTGCCGGTGTGAGTCGTAGAAGTAGAACGCCAGCTCCTCGCCGACCGAATCGTCCCGGGGCAGCAGGCTGCCGAGGAAAAACACCTCCGGCTGACACAAATACGCGCGATCGGGCAGGCTCCACTGTTTCGGCTCACGCGACATCCTCTCCTTGGAGCTGATAATGACGTTGAGCAGCCCGAAGTCGCGCACCCCGGTCTCGCCCGTTGTATTCAGCACCCGATTGCCGAGCCGTTCGGTGCGGAGGGTTGACCAGGCCTCTTTTGATCGATCCCAGGCCATCCAAAAGCGGCTCTGCACGTCCAGGAAATGGTTGGACTGATCGCCGCCGAGCCCCCGCGCCTCGATGAGCACCAGGAGGCCGACCTCGGCCTCCATATCGGTGTAGGCGCTGCGGGCCCGGTTGGCGTTGAGCTCGCCCCGCATTCCCTCGCGACCCTCGATGGTCAGGTAGCCGATTTCGGTGTCGTCCAGGCGCCGGCCTGAAGCCGAGGGCGTGTAGATGCGATACACGGCCTTTCTGCCGATTCGCCCGATTACCGAGCGGAGTTTGTCGGGGGTAAAGGAGTTGATGATCGTTCGTCCGCGGGCCAGCCGGGCCATCCGAATGGCCTGCACCTCGTCCTGCTGCCGGATTCGGATCGTTGCGAAGCTTGCGTCGAAGACGGGCCGCAGTCGCACAAAGTCCTGGGCGGTCGTCGCCAGTGAAAAGACGAGGAAGTCGTAATCACTGGTAGCCAGCACAAGCCACCCGGTCACGGCTTGGCCGGTGGCCCCCGCCGGCCGCTCGATGTAGAGCCGTTGACCGGTCGCGCCGACCACAGTCACCGGATCGTTGGCGATGACCCGCACCTTCGGGCTGCTGGCGCGGACGGTCTTGAGGTACTGCTGAACGAGCGTGGCCGCCGTCGGCGCGGCCAGCGCGGGGGTCAGCGGTTGGATCCGCATGGTCCACGTCGGCGCTTCCCCGCCTTCGGTTATCAAGTAGCTCAGTTGGCTGTTGCGGAGATCGGAGGTGACGACCGATCCTGCGGGCAGGTGCATCCGCAGCCCGAAGTTCGAGGCCACGAGCGGCGTCCTGTCCAGCCCCTGCTCGACCGGATCGATGGGTTGGGCCGGCGTCGATTGAGCGCGGGCGGGGCCGGTCAGGAGCGCAACGCCAAGCACCATGGGGGTAAACAGCCGGGTTCGGGGCATCGCGGGTCTCCAGATCAACGGCGGCAAGGCACGATTAAGGCGGGGCTCGAGCGGCCGACCACCGGCGGACGGGTGACTGTAGCCGGCTGATTTCAGGCCGTCGCCCAGCTCAGCGACGGCTTGGTAGAACCGGTGAGCTTTTGATCGGCCTAGGGTGGGCGGAGGCATCAAGGCATGGCTATCTTGGTTGACAGAGCACGGGGGCGACGTAAGATCAGCAGTTTCGCCGATCAAGTGTGATTGGTTTTCAGCGCGACCGCGGCTGGTAGACGCCGATCGGGCGGCTTTTTTCTTGGACCCTCCTCTTCGATGACCGAAAACCGTATCAGAATCCGAATGGAGGCCTACGACCACCAGGCGCTGGACGCCTCGGCGCGCGAGATCGCCGACCACGCCAAGCGCACCGGAGCCAGGGTGGCCGGTCCCATACCGCTGCCGACCCGGCGTGAAATCTACACCGTGAATCGCAGCCCATTCATTGATAAAAAATCCCGTGAACAGTTTGAGATCAGAACCCATAAGCGCATCATCGACATCTCCGAGCCGAACGCTCGGACGGTGGAGGCGCTGAACCGGCTGGTGGTCCCAGCCGGCGTCTTTGTCAAGATCAAAGCCTAGAAAGAATGATGTTGAGCGGTTGGCCATGTGCCGCCGCTCGTTTGTTTGAGTCAAGCGTATCGAACGGGCCGACCGCCCGGACACCTGATGGAACGGAAACGACTGATGCCTGCCGCGTTGCTTGGGCGAAAACTCGGGATGACCCGTTACTTCACGGAAGACGGAACCAACCTTCCGGTGACCGTGATTGAGGCGGGGCCGTGCGCCGTCACCCAGGTGAAGACCACCGAGTCCGACGAATACGCGGCGGTGCAGTTGGCGTTTGACGACGTCAAGCCGCGCCGCAGTTCCCAGCCGTTGATCGGACACGACCACAAGGCCGGCGTCTCGCCGAAGCGTTGGCATCAGGAGTTGCGGCTCGACGGCGATGAAGCGGCCGGCGAATACGAGCTGGGCCAGCGCATCGACGTCAGCACGTTCGAGAACGTCAAGTACGTTGACGTCACGGGGGTGAGCAAAGGCAAGGGATTCCAAGGCGTGATGAAGCGCCACCACTTCCAGGGCCACTGTGCGTCGCACGGCACCCAGCGCAAGCACCGCTCCGGGGGCTCGATCGGCGGGCATGCGACGGACCTCGGCACTGGTCCGAAGCTCAAGAAAGGCAAGAAAATGGCGGGGCGGATGGGAGGCGAACAGGTGACCATTCGCAGCCTGGATGTCATCGCCGTCGATCCCGAGCGAAATCTATTGTTGGTCAAAGGCCCGGTCCCCGGACCGGTGCGCGGCCTGCTGTTTATTCGAGAGGCCAAGCGGTTGTACAGGAGTAAAGCCAAGCTCGTGAACGCCGGCGACTGAGAGCTGGGGATCGTGCAGGCCGGACATCACTGGATTCCCGCCGCAGCGCGGTGGACCGGAACCGCACGATCGCGACAGACTAGGGTCAGATAAGCCGAGTCGAAACCCTGCCCGGTGTGAGCCGCTTGCGGCTGGCCGCGGAGGGTGAGGCGAGACAGATGGGACGGCCCGTCAGGTACGAAACGATGATCAAACTGCCCGTGTACAACACAACCGGCAAGCAGGTGGAAACGCTTGCCATTGACGAGGCGCTGCTTGGCACCGAGGTGCGGCCGAACCTGCTCAAGCAGGCCTACGTCATGTTCCACGCCAACCGACGCCAAGGTTCCGCCCGGACGCGCAGCCGCGGAATGGTCGATGGGTCTACGCGCAAGATATTCCGCCAAAAAGGCACGGGCAACGCTCGAATGGGGACCCGACGGACCGGCCTCCGTCGCGGCGGCGGCGTGACCTTCGCCAAGACGCGCGTTAAAGCTGAGTTCCGCCAGCGAATGCCCAAGAAAATGAGGCGTCTGGCCAACCGCAACGCCCTCCTGGCCAAGCTCGTGGACAACGAGGTCAAATGTTTCGACCAGCTTCAGTTCGAGCAGCCCAAAACAAGCCAGTTCAAGGCGATTCTCGAAGCGGTCGGCGTGAACCGAACCTGCCTGATTGCCCTTGACCCGTCGAATCGCAACGCGGCCCTCGCCGCCCGCAACCTCCCGAACGTGGACACGACGCGGATCGAACAGCTCAACGTGTTCGACCTGCTGAACCATCGATTCGTTGTCGTAGAGAAGGCTTCGCTGCAAGCGTTCCTTGACGGCACCGCCGGCAAGAAGCAGGAGGATGCCTGATGGAATCGACGACGATCATCCGCAGGCCGTTGGTGACCGAGAAGTCCACCTTCGCCTCCAGCGAGCTCAATCGCTACAGCTTCGAAGTCGACTCCCGCGCGACCAAGCCCCAGATCAGACGGGCCGTCGAAGATCTGTACGGGGTGCGGGTGCTCAGCGTCGCCACCCAGAATCGCAAGGGCCAGCTGCGCCGCAACAAGTTGGGCCAGTGGCGAGCCAAGAAAATGAAACAGGCCATCGTCAAGATTCACGCGGAGGATAAAATCGAGCTGTTCTAGTCGCTGTGCGAAGCACCGCGAGTTGACCGAAACGGAAACGCATTATGACCGTTCGCCTCTACAAACCGACGACCAGCGCCCGGCGAGGCGCGTCCGTGAACCTCCACACAGAGGTCACCAAGACCGTGCCGGAGAAGTCGTTGTTGCGCCCGCTCCATAAGAACGGAGGTCGGAACAACCAGGGCAAGATCACGGTGCACGGCCGGGGCGGCGGTCACAAACGGCGGTACCGGCTCATCGACTTTCGTCGGAACCTGGATGACGTTGCGGCGACGGTGGTGGGCATCGAGTACGACCCGAACCGGTCGTGTCACATCGCGCTGCTGCGGTACGAAGATGGCACGAAGCGATACATCCTTGCTCCACGGGGCGTCACCGATGGAGAGGTGGTGCTGAGCTCTCGCGGCCAGGTCGAGCCCAAGCCGGGCAACTGCATGCCGTTGAAGCACATTCCCACGGGGTTGACGGTCCACTGCATCGAGTTCGAGCCGGGCAAACGTGGATCGATGTGCCGGTCCGCCGGCACCGGGGCCCGGCTGAGCAATAAGGAAGGCCGGTGGGCGACGCTGGTCCTACCCTCCGGGGAGCTGCGCCAGGTCTCGCTTGAATGTCGGGCGACGATCGGGCAGCTCGGCAATACGGATCACCAGAACATCAACCTGGGTAAGGCGGGACGAAACCGGTGGTTGGGACGCAAGCCCAAGGTTCGTGGCGTCGCCAAGGACCATGCCTGCCACCCGCTGGGCGGCGGTGAGGGACGGTCCAAGGGCGGACGTGAGCCCGCCAGCGCCTCCGGCACCAAATCCAAGGGCGGTCGAACCCGGCCACGCGGCAAGTGGTCCGACGCCCGCATCCTTCGTCGCCGGAAATCCAAACGCTATGGACAACTTAAGCTGTAAGAGAGGCACGAAGGCACGAAGCGGTTTCGATGAAGAGTAGCACCCGAAAGTAATTGCCATGTCACGATCACTGAAAAAAGGCCCGTATGTTGACGAGAAGCTGTTTCGCAAGGTCCAGAGACTGAGCGACCAGAACCGGCGCATCCCCATCAAGACCTGGGCTCGCGCCTGCACCATCGTTCCGGAGTTCGTCGGTCATACGTTCCAGGTCCACAACGGCCGGCATTTCATCGACGTCTTTTGCACCGAAGACATGGTCGGGCACAAGCTCGGCGAGTTCAGCCTGACCCGGTTGTTCCGTGGCCATACGAATAAGAAGGAGGGGGTCAAGATGCGTCGCTAGCGGCGCCCGGAGATCCGCGAATCCCATGGCTTACCAGGCAATACATCGCTTCGCCCGCATCGCGCCTCGCAAGGCGCGCCTTGTCGCGGCGATGATCCGCGGTCAACGGATCGACGATGCCATGACGGCGCTTTCGTTCTCGAAAAAGCGGGCGGCTTGGTACTTCAAAGCCGTGCTCAAGAGCGCGATCGCCAATGCGGAAGAGAAGGAGGCGGATGTTCAGAACCTCTTTGTCAGCGAATCCCGGGTCGATGAGGGACCGACGATGAAGCGCTGGCGTCCGAAGGACCGCGGTCGAGCCCACCCGATCAGGAAGCGCACCAGCCACCTACACCTGTCGTTGGACGAGAGGAGCTAAACCGTGGGGCAAAAGACACATCCATTCGGCTTCCGTGTGGGGATTACCGAGGGCCACAAGTCCCGCTGGTATGCACCGAAGGCGCTCTTCGCGGAGCTGCTGGTGGAGGACTACCGCATACGCAAGTACGTCGACCAGCGGCTGAATCGAACCCCTCCCTTTGCGGCGGTGTCGGACATCTATATCGAGCGAACTCGTGAGGAGTTGACGATCATTGTCAAGACCGCGCGACCCGGGCTCGTCATCGGGCCCAAGGGACAGGAGATCGATCAACTGACGCAGTCGCTTCAGGCGCTCACGGGGCGCAAGGTCTCGGTCAAGATCATCGAGATTCAGAATCCCGATACGGACGCAACCCTGATCGCGGAGGCGGTGGCGGAGCAACTCAAGAAACGAGCCAACTTCCGCCGGCTTGTCAAGCAACGGTGCGAAGGCGCGATGCAGGCTGGGGCCAAGGGCGCACGGATCCTGCTTGCCGGGCGCCTCGGCGGATCGGAGATGTCGCGACGACTCGATACGCGCTTAGGGAGCCTCCCGCTGTCAACGTTGCAGGCGAACATCGATTACGCGATGGTCCATAGCCTCACAAAGCACGGAACGATCGGTGTCAAGGTGTGGGTGTTCAAAGGAATGTATACGGATCTGGAGGACGAGCAGGCGGCCTCCAAGGCGGCGGGCGCCCGGGCTCGGGCTCGAGGCCGACGCTAATTTTGGGTTGTTCACGATCAGGTGAGGAATTGTTTCTATGCCTTCGATGCCCAAGCGAATCAAGTTCCGAAAGCAAATGCGCGGTCGCCTCAAAGGCAACGCGACGCGCGGCAACTATGTTGCGTTCGGAGACTACGGGCTTCAGGCGCTGGAGCTGCACTGGGTCACCGCTCGTCAGATCGAGGCGGGGCGAATCGCCGCCCAGCACTTCCTGCGCCGCCAGGGCAAGGTCTTTATTCGGATTTTCCCCGACAAACCGATCTCCAAGAAGCCGTTGGAGACGCGAATGGGTAAGGGCAAGGCGGACACGGCCTACTGGGCGGCCCGGGTGAAGCCCGGCACCATGCTCTATGAGATCGCCGGCGTCCCGGAGCTGATCGCCAAAGAGGCCTTCGCACGCATCGCCCACAAGATGCCCGTGCGGTGCCGCTTTGTAAGGAGGCGCTTGGCGGTGTAGACCACGCCGCGACGCGGTGATGTTCCGTCGGAACCTCCCCGCGTGAAAGATTGATCCGGAGGTTTCGATCTGAGTTGACTGTTAGCCATGAAAGCCAAAGAAGTTCACAAATTGAGTGATGACGAACTGACGGTAGAGGTGAAGCGCCTGCGCCGCTGGATGTTCGATCTTCGAACACAAGCCGTGACGGAGAAGATCGAGGACACCTCGCAGTTCAAGAAGACACGTGGGGACATTGCTCGGCTGTTGACGGAGCAAACGTCCCGGCGCGTGAGCAAGTCGTCGTCCGAGAAAACGTCGTAGGAATAACCGTGCTACAAAAAATGGAAATCAAGCCGTCGCAACGCTCGCCTCGAAAGGTCGGGGTTGTCGAATCCGACCTGCGGGACAAGACTCGTAAGGTCGTGATCAAATTCAGCGTGAAGCATCCGAAGTACGGCAAGTACATCCGACGCCGAACCGTGCTTCACGTTCACGACGAGGAGAATTGCTCCAAGAAAGGCGATCAGGTTGAGATCGCCCATTGCCGTCGGGTCTCCAAGACCAAATCGTGGGTGGTTGTCCGAGTGTTGGTGCCGGCGACGGGGAGCACATCGGTTGGGGCCGGGTCTGAACCGACCGCTTAGTTCGAGGATCAAGTACGGACTTGTTGCAGAGATACACATGATTCAGAAGGAATCCAGACTCGTCGTAGCAGACAACAGTGGGGCGAAGGTGATCTTGGTCATCGGCGTCCTCGGCGGATCGACCGCGCGCGGAAGGGGCACCCGACGCACCGCGGGGATCGGCGATCGCATCGTCTGCACGGTCAAGAAGGCGCTGCCCAACGCCGAAGTCAAGACCGGCGATAAGGTGCGTGCCGTGATCGTCCGCACCAAGAGCCCGACCCGCCGAAGCGATGGGTCGTATGTTCGCTTTGATTCCAACGCGTGCGTGTTGATCGACGACGACGGGAATCCGCGCGGAACCCGCATCTTCGGCGCCGTGGCCAGGGAGCTGCGCGAGAAGAACTACATGAAGATCGTTTCTTTGGCGTCTGAGGTAATCTGACATGCCCCGTCATATCCTTAAAGGTGATACCGTGATCGTTACCGCCGGCAACGACCGGGGCGCGACGGGGGAGGTGCTGCGAGTGTTGACGAAGGCCGACCGCGTGGTCGTGCAGGGGATCAACATCCGTTCCAAGCATCTCAAGCCTTCGCAGGCCAACCCTCAAGGCGGCATCGTCCGGCGGGAGATGCCCATCCACCTCAGCAACGTCAGCCCGGTCGTGGACGGCAAACCAACGCGGGTGAGATTCGTGAGCAAGCCGGACGGATCGAAATATCGCGTGGCAGTCAGGGGCGGCAAAGAGCTGCATGTGCTCCGCAAGCCGACCAAGAAGCCGGTCGGGACGAAATCCGCGCCGAAGAAGGACAGCTAGGATCCAGATCATGATTGCGCAACGAGAACTTCCTCGACTCCGAAAGCTCTACCATGAGACCATCGTCCCTGCGGTCATGGAGAAGTTCGCTTTGCGCAATGTTCACCAATTGCCCCGAATGGTCAAGATCGTGATCAACTGCGGCGTGGGACGGTATCTGGAAAATCAAAAGCTCAAGCCGGAGGTCCGCGACACGGTGGCCGAAACACTGTCGGTGATTACGGGGCAACGGCCGATTACGGTCATGGCGAAGAAGTCGGTGTCGAACTTCAAGGTGCGCGCCGGCGCGCCCTCCGCGCTCATGGTGACGTTGCACGGAGATCGGATGTGGCACTTCCTCGATCGTCTCATCAACCTCGCCATCCCTCGTATCCGCGACTTCCGCGGGCTGAAAGACACCGCCTTCGACCCCGGCGGCAATTACTCCATGGGTCTGGTCGAGCAAGCCGTCTGGCCTGAGATCAACATGGCCAAAGTCAGCTTCACCCACGGAATGAATATCAATATCGTTTTCGAGAAGTCCAACCCCGAAATGAGCACGTTTGTGCTCGCCCAGCTCGGCATGCCGTTCGTCCGGCCCGAGCAGGAAGTCGGCGCCGTCTGACCGACAACTTGATCGTGCCACGAGTTACAAATCCGGAAGAAAAGTAAATGGCTAGCAAACGAGTCTTCGCCCGAATGAAAAAGGAACCGAAATTCTCAACACGGAAGCGCAACCGTTGTCAGATCACCGGCCGTGCCCGCGGTGTGTACCGGAAATTCGGCGTGAGTCGGATCGTCCTGCGCGAACTCGCGCTCCAAGGCATGATCCCCGGTATGAGAAAGGCAAGCTGGTGATGCAACGGATTGACGAGTCAAACCGCCCGGATCGCGGGCCGGGGCTTTGGGGCGCTCCCGGACTTCTTTGGAGGGAACAATGTCCCTACAAGACCTGACCGCTGACATGTTGACCCGCGTTCGCAACGCGATTCGTAACCAGGCCCCGACGGTTGACTGTCTCAACAACAAGCTCAACCAAGGCGTGGCCGGGGTTCTCGTTGCGGAGGGGTATATCAAGTCCTACGACGTGATCGACGACGGTCGCCAGGGGATCCTTCGCGTGCAACTGAAGTACGGTCCGCGCGGAGAGAAGATCATCCACAGCATCGACCGAGTGTCCAAGGTCGGGCGGCGGGTCTATAGTCGCGTCGGTGATCTGCCCCGCCCGTTGCAGGGACTGGGCATCGCCATTGTCTCCACGAGCAAGGGGGTTTTGAGCGATCGCCGCTGCCGGGAAGAGAACATCGGCGGCGAGGTCGTTGCTGTTGTTACCTGATGATCGATGTTTACCGGGCGCTGATGCCTGCACGGAAGAGTTACCGCGAGAATGTCCCGAGTAGGAAAAAAACCAGTTGACGTTCCGTCCGGCGTGAAAGTGACGATTGATCCACAGACGCGCACGGTGGCGGTCGAAGGTCCGCGCGGAAAGCTCTCGATGGTTCACCGCCCGGAAATCGCGGTGACGTGGAACGAGGCTGAGAACCGCATCATCTGCTCGATTCCGCGGGACCAGATGGGCGAGCGGCAGATGCGGGCGTATTGGGGGCTGACCCGCTCGTTGGTCGCCAACATGATCAAGGGCGTCTCGGAGGGGTACACCAAGCGGTTGGAAGTGGTCGGTGTGGGATGGAACGCCAAGGCGATGGGCCAGACGATCCAACTGAACATTGGCTATTGTCACCCGGTTGATCTCCCCGTGCCCGGCGGCGTTGAAGTGGCGGTGGAGAAGGCCTTCATCACGGTTAGTGGGGCCGACAAGCAGGCGGTGGGTCAGTTGGCGGCCCAGATACGCGCGAAGAGACCGCCGGAACCCTACAACGGCAAAGGCATCAAGTACGTCGGGGAGATTATCATTCGAAAGCAAGGCAAGGTGTTTGGAGCGTAGGTGCGGCGCTGCATGACGTAGTGCAAAGGAGCGGTTCACATGGAACGGGTCAAATCGAAAACGGTGCGGCGCTTGCGGCGAAAGGCCGGCGTTCGCAAGCGCGTGATCGGCGTGCCCAGCCGGCCGCGGCTGACCGTTTTTCGCAGCCTCAAGCACATCTACGCCCAAGTGATTGATGACCTCGCCGGTCGGACCCTGGTAGATGCGTCAACCTCGCCGACCAAGGGTGCTGGCAGCGCTGGCAGCGCTGGCGGCAACTGCGCCGCCGCCGCCGGGGTTGGAAAGACGCTGGCCGAAAAGGCCAAGAAAGCCGGGATCACCGAGGTGGTCTTCGATCGAAATGGGTATGCCTACCACGGGCGGATCAAGGCCTTGGCCGACGCTGCCCGCAAGGGTGGGTTGAAGTTCTAAGCGTTGCACGAATGACACATAACAGACGACGACAACGAGACGAGAGAAGGAATCGCGGATGGATCGAGAGGTCCGCGACACCGTCCGTCTCGGCAGGGTGAGCACGAAGAATGGCAGAAATACTCGACGAATCCGCAGCGCTTGAATCAACGACGGTCGGCGTGTTCAGAACCGCAGCCACGGTCAAGGGAGGCCGACGATTCAGCTTCTCGTCGCTGGTCGTGGTGGGTGATCGCCAAGGCCGGGTCGGCATCGGCTATGGAAAAGCGAACCAGGTGCCGCCGGCGATTGAAAAGGCGCAGAAGGAAGCGCGGCGAAAAATGCGGTCGTATCCGATCTTCGGCCGGACGTTGCCGCATGCGGTGACGGGTAGATTCGGTGCGTGCATGGTGAGACTGCTGCCGGCCTCGCCGGGAACGGGTGTTATCGCCGGGGCTTCGGTTCGCGCGCCGCTGGAAATGGTCGGCGTGCAGGATTGTCGGACTAAGTCGTATGGATCCAACAATTCCAAGAACCTGGTCAAGGCGGTCCTGAACGGGTTGGATCAACTTCGGGCCAAGTCGACGGTGGAGTCGCTGCGCGGCGTTGTGATCGGGACGACGGAAGTGGAAGAGGCGATCGAGCGCGGCAAGGCGTTCATGCCGACGAGCGGATCGGGGAAGAAAGCAGCCGCGCCGGTAAATATCATGGATGAAACCAGGGGACGAGGGAAAGGCAGACCGCGCGGCGGAGGACGTCGCGGTGGGGGAGGAGGCCGTGGACGACGCCGAGAAGTGGCCGCGGACGCTGCCAAGCGCGCCGCTCAGAGCGCTGGTGTAGCGCCCGTAGACGCCCCAGGCTCGGGTGGGGATCCGTCGGTGAGCCCGCCCGCTGCGCCCGCTGCGTCATCGCCCGAACAACCTCCGGCGTCCGCTACGTGAGGTCTCTAGAGGTCTTCCGGGCCGTATCGTTGTTTAGTGAGTTGGAGTTCGCATTATCATGATGATCCACGAGATCACAGAAAAGGTCGGCCGTCACCGGGCGCGCAAGCGCATCGGGCGCGGTCGTGGCAGCGGCCATGGCAAGACCAGCGGTCGAGGCCACAAGGGCGCCGCTTCACGGGCAGGCTGGTCGAGGCGCGCCGGCTACGAGGGTGGGCAGATGCCGCTGATTCGTCGTATGCCCAAGCGCGGCTTCACCAACGTCCAGTTCCGCCAGCTGTATGCCGTCGTGAACGTCAAGTCGCTTGAACGTTGCTGTGACAAGGGAGCGGAGGTGGACGTGCGGACCCTCGCCGAGGCCGGGGTGATCCGCGACGCCAAGCTGCCCCTGAAGGTGCTCGGGGAAGGGGAGCTGACCAAGAAGCTCACGGTCACGGCTGAGAAGTTCTCCGCTTCGGCCCGGGCGAAGATCGAGGCGGTCGGCGGAAAAGCCGTTGAGATTCCCGTAAAGAAGTGGAAGCGCTCCGCCGCCGCCAGCAATACCAAGACCAGCGATACCAAGACGACGAAATAGACGGCTGACCTTGCCGTACCCGAGACACGGATGCTCCAGGCATTCTTGAACATCTTCCGAATTCCCGATCTTCGCAACCGCGTGCTGTTTACGCTGGGCATGCTGTTTATCTATCGCATCGGGTTCTGGATTCCCCTGCCCGGCGTCGATGGGGAGAAAATTGCTGAAGCCGCCGCAAGTGCGGTCGAAGGCGGGTCCGGCTGGGGACGACTCCTTCAATACGCCTCGATCTTCTCCGGGGGGTCGTTGAGCCAATCGACGATCTTCGGGCTGGGCATCATGCCCTACATCACGGCGGCGATCATCTTCCAATTACTCCAGACAGCGGTGCCGCGCCTCCAGGAACTGAAAAAGGAAGGGGCGTCCGGCCAGCAGAAGCTCACCGAGTGGACCCGCTACGTGACGGTCGGCCTGTGCTTCATCCAATCCATCATGTGGCTGAAGTTCCTCATGGCTCAGGGCTTGGTCGTCCCCGCTTTCCAGACGCAGCCCAATATCGCGCTGTACTACCTCGCGGGAATCACCGGACTGACGGCCGGCAGCCTCTTTCTGATGTGGCTCGGCGAGCAGATCGACAAGTACGGCATTGGTAACGGCGTATCGCTGATCCTGACGGCGGGGATTATTTCTCGAATGCCGAACGCCGTGATGTGGATAGTGAACAATCTCAATATCAGTCAACAGGACCAAGCCGGGGGCATCAGTCTGTTGGGGCTGATCGTCCTGATCGCGGCGTTCGTGTTCGTCGTCGCGGGCGCGATCCTGATTACCATCGCCCAGCGGCGCATACCTATCCAGCAGGCGAAGCACACCCGCGGGCGGAAGGTCTTCGGCGGGCAACGCCACTATTTGCCGTTGCGCGTGAACCATGCCGGCGTCATGCCCATCATTTTCGCCAGCTCGCTGATGATTTTTCCCTCCGCGATCTTCGGCTGGATGAGTGCGCAATCGGCCAGCATCGACCCGCAGAGTTGGTGGAGTTGGTGGCCGGGCGTGACCGGGTTCCTGGCCAACAGCTTCGACATCGGCGTCTATCCGTACGTGGTCATGGAGATCATCCTCATCTACTTCTTCAGCTATTTTTGGACCACGGTGGTCTTCTCGCCGGAGGACATGGCCAAGCAGCTTCGGGATCACGGCAGCTTCATCCCGGGGCTTCGGCCCGGGCCGCGCACGGCCGAGTATCTCGAGACGGTCATGGAGCGGGTCACCTACGTTGGGGCGGGGTTCCTGGCGATCATTGCCGTGATCCCGGCTGTGGTGAACCGGTACATGGGCATCGACTTCATGGTGTCCAGCTTCCTGGGCGGCACCGGTCTACTCATCGTGGTCAGTGTGGGGCTGGACCTTATGCAGCGGGTCGAGGCCAACCTGCTAATGCGCAACTACTCCGGCTTTCTCCGCGGGGGCGAGCAGGGCCGGGCTCCCAGGCTCCGCAGCCCCAGACGATGAGGAGGAGCGACTGGGCCTGGGTGGATTTGGCTATCTTCGGGTGAGGTTGAGAACCCTCGCCTAGCCGGTATACTTCCCGGTTCGCCATCGTGAGGCGCGGTTCCGCATCGGTCGAGTCGACTGGAGAAGGCGGTGGAGCAGCCACGGGCCGTGATCGTGTCCGCCGCTGCCGACGGTCCATTCAGCGGGGTTCGGTCGGGCTGGGATCTTTGGCGCCTCCGACGACAAGGGGGCGGGAGTTGTATACGGACGCACGTGGTTTTGAGGGTGATCGGAGGCTCTCGGCCGAACGGAATGGAAGAACGAGCACGCCTCCTATGGCCAAAGAGGAAAAGATCAGTCTGGAAGGCGAGGTGACGGAGGCTTTGCCGGACGCTCGCTTCAAGGTGAAGCTTGAGAACGACCACGAGATACTCGCCTACGTCAGCGGCAGGATGCGCAAGTTCTTTATCCGCATATTGCCCGGCGACCGAGTGACGGTGGAGCTGAGCGCCTACGACATGACGAAGGGACGAATCACGTACCGCCACTAATCTGATCTGAACGACCACGAGGCCTGGAACTCAAGAACCGAATCTCGACAAACCCAACGCGTACTGAAACATGAAAGTTCAAAGTAGTATCAAGCGGCGCACCAAGGATTGCCAGATCGTCATTCGCAAAGGCAAGCGGTACGTCATCAACAAGAAGAATCCGCGCCTCAAACAGAGGCAGGGATAGGGATCTGCAACCGACCCTGTGCCAAGGGAGCGGGCGGCGCGAACGCCGTTTCCACTGCCGCCCACCCGTTCGGAGCTGAGCTGTGCCACGTATCGCCGGAATCGACATTCCCGAAAAGAAGAAGATCCGCTACGCGATGCGGTACATCTATGGCATCGGCCCGAAGGCGTCCGACGACATCCTGTCTGAAGCGGAAGTCGACGGCGACCGGCGAGCCCATGAGCTGACCGACCAGGAGGTGTCGCAGATCGCCACCATCATTGACGGCGCGTACATCGTCGAAGGCGCGCTGCGGCGGCAAGTTCAGCAGCATATTCAGCGGCTCAGGGAGATTCGTTGCTACCGTGGGGACCGGCACCGCAGAGGATTGCCGGTTCGAGGCCAGCGCACCAAGTGCAACGCCCGCACCCGCAAAGGCCGTAAGAAGACCGTCGCCGGAAAGAAGGGAGTCAAGGGTCACTAGCGGCCGGAGTTGACTCCCGCCGCTTTCGCCCCCGGGGCTCGGTCCTTTGCTGAGCCGGCTCTAAGAGATCACGAGGCGCCTGACGAAGCGGAACAAGTACCGCGGACAACGAAAGAGGTTCTCAGTCCATGGCCAAGAAGAAAAAGAAGATCCGCAGGAGCGTCATCAAGGGCATCGCCCACATCAAGGCGACGTTCAATAACACGATGATCACGATCACCGATGTGAACGGCGAAACGTTGTGTTGGGACTCCGCCGGGACGGTGGGGTTCAAGGGTGCTCGTAAGGCGACGCCGTTTGCGGCCAGCCGCGCAGCCGAGAAGGTTGCGATCAAGGCGAAGCGGATGGGAATGCGGGAGATCGAGGTGCATGTGCGGGGGCCGGGCTCGGGTCGTGAGCCGGCCGTCACTTCCCTCAAGGCCAACGGGCTGGCTATCTCCGCCGTCGAGGACCACACGCCGATCCCTCACAACGGCTGTCGGCCGCGAAAGAGAAGGCGCGTGTAAGAAGAAGGCCCCGATGGAATCGGGATCTCCGCTACGCTTCGACATCAGAAAGAAGGCATCAAGGGATGAGAACAAGAACACGAAACTGACAACTGACAACTGACAACTGACAACTGACAACTGACAACTGACAACTGACAACTGACAACTAATAACTGACAACCGTTTCCCCGCGTGAAAGAAAGATCGACCGGGTCAATCAGCAGGGCCGAGTCAGCATCTGATACCGCGCGGGTTCCTGGAGTTCAGGGTACTGCTGAGTTTTTTTGGGAATCGAATCATGCATGTTCGATGGCGAGGACTGGAGCTTCCAGCTCGGGTCCAGATTGATGACGCATCAGCAACCGATACGTTCGCGCGGTTCATGGTCGAGCCGTTCGAGCGGGGCTTCGGCACAACTGTGGGCAATAGCCTGCGCCGGATCCTCCTTTCCAGCATTGAAGGGGCGGCCGTGGTCAGCGCTCGGATTCAAGGCGTTGAACACGAGTTTTCCACTATGCCCGGAGTGCTGGAGGATGTCGTGGACATCATCCTAAACATGAAGGGGCTGGTCCTTAGCCTCGATAGCGATGAGCCCAAGACGCTGCGGTTGGCCGCGACCGGGCCGGGCGACGTTACGGCTGACCTCATCGAGGCCGATACTGCGGTCACGATTCACGATCCGGAGTACATCATCGCTACGTTGACGGACGAGGTCGATTTCGAGGCGACGATGACCGTCGCGAACGGCCGGGGGTATCAACCCGCTACGGAGCAGTACGTAGATCGCGACGAGCAGGAGATCGGATTGATCGCGATCGATGCGATCTTCAGCCCGGTGCAGCGCGTCCGGTATCGGGTCGAAGACACTCGAATCGGCCAGAAGACAAACTACGACCGGCTGACGATGGACATTTGGACCGACGGTACGATCGTACCGGAATTGGCCCTGGTCGAAGCGGCCAAGATTCTGCGCAAGCACCTCAACCCGTTCGTGCAGTACTTCCAGTTGGGCGCGGAGCGGGTTTCGCTCGAAGCGAATGTCGCGGCTACCGTCGACGACGAGCTGATCCGCAAGCTCGGCATGCCGATCGCCGAACTCGATCTGTCCGTTCGGGCCGGCAACTGTCTTGAGTCAGCCGAGATTCGGACCGTGGGAGAGCTGGTGCAGAAGGACGAAGGCGAGCTGCTCACCGTGCGCAGCTTCGGCAAGACATCACTGCGGGAGGTCAAGCGCAAGCTCGACGAACTCGGTCTGAGCCTTGGCATCAATTTGCCTGAAGGATTCGAGCAGCCTGCGAATATCTAGTGCGCCGGCGGTCGGCGGACCGCGCCGAGGCGACAAGGAGAGGTTCCCATGCGTCACCGCGTTTACGGCAAACATCTCAGCCGCGACGGCGAGCATCGTCGAGCGATGATCCGCAACCTTGCTGCGGGTCTGTTCGAGCACGGGACGATTGAAACGACGTTGCCCAAGGCCAAGGCTGTGCAGCCGTTCATCGAGAAAATCATCACCATCGCCAAGAAGGGGACGTACAGGGCTCGTCGTCGCATCGAAGCCAAAATCAACGATCGAGCCATTCACTCTTGGGTCGCTGATCCCAATGTCCCGGATGCCCGAAAGGACAACCCGTACTTCGACCTCCCTGATCAGAGTGATATCGAGTTCAACCGGTACGGCGAGGTGCGCAAAGCGCCGCGGTTGGTGCAGCACATCTTGACGAAGGTTGCGCCGCTGTTCGCAGACCGCGATGGTGGGTACACGCGGATCGTCAAGCTTTCCAAGCACCGCTTGGGGGATGGGACTGATCTCGTGCTGCTGCAACTGGTCGGTCGCGAGGAAGGCCCGCAAATCGGGGGCGGACGGTCGCGCCGCCGCGAGCAGGCCGACCGGCGCACTGCCTACTACGCGAAGCTCCGCAAGGGAAGCCGTGGCGACGCGGACTCCACTGAGGAGGCGGAGGCAGTGACCGACGCGGCGACTAAGAGTGAGCCGGCGACGGCTACCGTGGTGGCGGAACCTGAGCCCGATGACGCCACGGGGGCCGACGATCAGGCCACCGCAGATCAAGGCGACGAACAGCAAAAATCCGACGCGGGCGATTGATCGGTCCGGTCGAGGTTGACGAGATTCCACGGCCGTCCACCTGGGCGGCCGTTGTCGTGCTTGGGGGATAACCTGATTTGCCGCTACACTCCGCCCTGTGCTCAATGAGCTCGATCAACTTGAGACACAAGCCATCGGCGAGCTGGAGGCGGTAGGCGACGCCCAGGCCCTGGAAGCTTGGCGCGTCAAATACCTCGGCACCAAGGGCCGGCTCAAGGCGATCATGCCGCGCATAAAGGACGTCTCGGCATCGGAGAAACCCGCGGTCGGCAAACGGCTCAACGTCCTCAAGCAGCGGCTGGGGGCAGCGTTCGACGAGAAGACGGCGATCATCGAGCGTCAATCCGGTCGCCAGGCCGGGCCGATGATCGACGTGACTGAGCCCGGTCTACTCTGCGGTCAAGGTCGACGCCATGTGATCACGCGCACCATTGATGAGATCACCGAGGTCTTCGCCCGGATGGGCTTTTCGGTCGTCTACGGCCCGGAGATCGAGGACGAGTGGCACAACTTCGACGCGCTGAACATTCCCAAGGACCACCCCGCCCGCGATCCGATCGACAATTTCTATCTTGAGCGTCCCGATCCGGCCTCAGCCCCAGCTCGGCCCGGCGGGGGGCTCATGTTGCGCAGTCAGACTTCGACCGTGCAGATACGCACCATGGCCAAGGTCAAGCCGCCGCTGAAGGTGATCTCGGTCGGGCGCGTGTATCGCCCCGATACGCACGACGCCACCCATTACAGCATGTTCCACCAAGTTGAGGGTCTGTATGTCGATCACAATGTGACGATGGTCGATCTCAAGACGACGCTGTTTCAGTTTGCCCGCGCGTACTTCGGTCCCGAGGCCGAGGTGCGCATGCGCCCGAGCTTCTTCCCCTTCACCGAGCCTTCAGCCGAGGTGGATATGAAGATGAAGGTCAAGGGTCAATGGCAATGGGTGGAGCTCGGCGGCTGCGGAATGGTCGATCCCAACGTGTACGAAGCGGTCGGATACGATCCCGAAGAATGGACCGGTTTTGCGTTCGGGTTGGGGATCGAACGGATCGCGATGCGGAAGTACGGCATTGCGGACATCCGCTGGCTGTTCGAGAACGACGCGCGCTTCCTGCGTCAATTCTGACGCGTCGTCGGATGATTGGTTGACCTGGACTGAATCGCGTGGAGATGAACGGGACCGAACGCATGAACGACGGCGAGACCGACGGACATGAGGCGCAAGGGTTGGAACGGTCAGCACCGTTGACACCACCAACGCAAGCGCCGCCTCCCCCAGTACGGGCAAGCGTGTGGCCGACCGTGGTCGGCATCATCGGCATCATCTACGCGAGTCTGGGGCTCTTCGGCACATTTTGCGGCTTGGCGTATCCTTTCATCTTGCCTTGGTATGTTGACTGGCTGCGCAGTGTCGGAGTGCCTGAGCAGGACGTTCAGGAATGGGAAACCTCAATGCCGCCGATAGGTTGGACGGTTTTTGCAAGCGTGGTCGGACTGGCGCTGGTTATCCTCCTGTTTGTCGGCGCCGTGAGACTACTGCGCCGTCAGGCGTCTGGTGCGAGACTTTGCGCACTCTGGTCGTGGATGATAATTCCTTGGACGATCATCGCCACGGTGATCACGCTCGTCTTCCATTTCAATGCGCCTGAACCGAGCGGTGGCCGATGGGAGCAAATAGGCACTGCGATTATAGGTGCCATCGGAACGGTGATCGGGCTTGTCTTGCCGGTGTTCATGGTGATCTGGTTCTCACGGCCGACGATCAAGTCGCAAGTCGCGCAGTGGCGGCAGCGCTCCGATGAGTCTGCGCTATA
>JADFNO010000210.1 GCA_022563315.1 Planctomycetota bacterium
GTCACCGACATCCCTTCATCGGAGATGATCAAATACGCCTCGAACGCGATTCTGGCCTGCCGGGTCAGCTTCATCAACGAGATCGCCAACCTGTGCGAATATTACGGCGCCGACATCCGCGCGGTGCGCGAGGGAATGAGCGCCGATCATCGCATCGGCAGACAGTTCCTGCATCCGGGATTGGGGTTCGGCGGATCGTGCTTTCCCAAGGATATCCTCGGCGTGATCGGCATGGGTAAAGCCGTCGGCTACGACTGCAAGATCGCCGCCGCCGTGCACGAGGTGAACATCGATCAACGCCGGTACTTCTTCAACAAGATCGCCGAGCATTTTGGGGGCAAGCTCGATGGCCGAACGCTGGCGTTCTGGGGCGTCGCCTTCAAGCCGGACACGGATGACATTCGTGACGCGCCGTCGTTGACGTTGATGCGCGAGGCGTTAGCGGCCGGGGCGAATGTTCGTGCGTTCGATCCCGTCGCCTTGCCCAACCTGTCCAAGGAGCTTGCCGAAGTGATCGCTGTCAGCGACATGTATGATGTGCTTGAAGGCTGCGATGCGCTGGTGATCTGCACCGAGTGGAGTGAGTTCCGCCAACCCGACTTCAAGCGAATGCTTGCCGCGCTCAATGAACCGGTCATCTTCGACGGGCGCAACATCTACCGCCGTGAGCAAATGGAGCGATTGGGGTTCGTCTATTATTCAGTAGGTCGCGAACCGATCGGGCGGCCAAGCGCACCAAGCGCTTCGGAGTCCGGCCGAACTCAGTCATCCATTAAACGTCGGTAGGCGAGTTGATCATCGTACATGCGCTGGAAGATGGCCTGCTTGGCGTGCTGGTAGCGGGCGCGGGCAAGCGATCGGCCGGGCTGGTTCAAGCGGCGTGGGGGCGGACTTCTCTGTTCAGCCGGCCTTCGAGGGCATCGGCGGCAGGCAAGGTGTAGCTGCGTGTGGGGACAGATTGGATGAGAATCTGGGGTCCGACGCTTCTGCCATACAATTCCCCATCGAAGGAAGCCGCAACATGACGGAACTGCTCAAAAAAGCGTTTGCGGAGGCATCCAAGCTGGCGGGAGTCGAGCAGGATGCCCTGGCCCAATGGTTGCTCGAAGAGCTGGCGTCGCAACGGCGTTGGGATGCGACCTTGGGGAGCTCCCCGGAGAAGTTGGCTCTGCTCGCGGACGAGGCACTGGCCGAGCATCGTGACGGCTGCACCCACGACCTTGATCCTGAGAAGTTGTGAAATCGCGCACGACCGAACGTTTTCGCAAGTCGTTTGCGCAGCTACCCACACGCGCGCAGCGACAGGCACGGCAGGCTTATCAGCGGTTTAGACAGAATCCAAACCATCCAAGCTTGCGGTTGAAGAAGGTTCATTCGACTCGGCCGATCTATTCCGTCCGCATCAGCCTCGACCATCGAGCGTTGGGCGTTCGCGAGGGTGACGAGATGATCTGGTTCTGGATCGGGTCGCACGGTGACTACGAGAAGCTGCTCACCCACCTCTAACGGACGGATGGCAAAGGCGGTGACGGCGAGAAGGTCGTTCAGGCGGCGTGGGGGCGGACTTCCTTGTTCAGCCGGCCTTTGAGGGCATCGGCGGCGGCGTCCAACTCGTAGCGGCTTTGCAGGTTCATCCAGAACTGGGCCGAGGTGCCGAAGTATCTCGCCAGGCGCAGCGCGGTGTCGGCGGTGATGGCTCGGCGGCCCTTGACGATCTCGTTGATTCGTTTGGCCGGGACGCTGATATCCTTGGCCAGCCGGTACTGGCTGATACCCTTTGGGTCCAGAAACTCATGGCGCAATATTTCGCCCGGGTGGATGAGGGGAAGATTGCGTGTGGCCATGGTGGGTTTCTCCTAATGGTAATCTATGATCTGGACGTCGTACGCATTGGAACTTAGCCAGCGAAAACAGATGCGCCACCGGTCGTTGATGCGGATGCTGTATTAGCCCTTGCGAGCGCCTTTGAGTCGTTCGAGGCGATTGCCCGGCGGGGCGGATCAGGTTTGCAGCAGGGCGCGGTAGGCGAGTTGATCGTCGTACATGCGGCGAAAGACGGCGTGCTTGGCGTTGTGGTATTGGGCGATACTTCCACCGCTTGGCGTAATCGCTTGACCAGCCATGCTCATGGCGCTCATCGCCTCAAGTAGCGAACCAAAGGCGCCTCCGGCGACCGCACCGAGAATCGCCGCGCCGAGCAGCACCGCCTCGGGCTCTTGGGGCAAGACGATTCGACAACCGGTGATGTCGGCATGTTCGCGCAGAAACACCGGGTTCTTCGTTCCCCCACCGCAGGCGAAGATCGTATCGATCCGGTAGTCATATTCATTCAGCGCATCGATGATGTGGCGGGTGCCGTGCGCGACCGCTTGGATCGTCGCCAGGTACAGCAGTGCCAGATCGTCAATCGTATCGCTCATCGTCAAGCCCGAGATCATTCCGCGAAGGGTTGGATCGGCGCGCGGCGAACGGTTGCCGTGGAAATAGGGCAAGACGTGAAGCGTGTTGGTGAGCGCCCCCGGAAACTCGACGCTTGTTGCCAGGGCGTCCAACCGCTCGTTGAGCAGTTCGTAGATCGTGCGATCCTGCGTTTTCGCCTCATCACGCAGCTCAGCGGAACGAGCATGACTGAAGATCACGTGATCGATCAATGAACCTGTTGCGGACTGACCACCTTCGTTGAGCCACAGATCGGGAATCATAGCTGAGAAGTACGGACCCCACACCCCCGGAATAAAGCGTGCTTCGTTCGCTACAACCATGTGGCAACTCGACGTACCGCCGATTAGAGCCAGGCGGCGCTCCATGTCTTGGGGTGTTGGCGCAGCACCGTCTATCGCTGCGCCGATCACACCAAGGCCGCCGGCATGCGCGTCGATGATCGAAATACCAACGGGTGTTTGCGGTTGCAGATTCAGTTCGTCGGCTGCTTGGGGTGTTAGTCCCTTGCCGATAGCTTCCCCCATTGGCCGAATACGTTGGCCAATTCGTGCGTAGTTCTCTTGAACGAACTCCCCAAGTCCGACGGTGCGCCAAAACGAATCGTCCCATCGCCCAACGGTGTCACTGCGGTTTGATTGCTCGTGACCGAGGTAGGTCCACTTGCACACGGTGGTGCACAACGATCGCGTGGCGTCGCCGGTTGCGCGATACGTCAAATAATCAGGCAGATCGAAGAACATCGCCGCGCGTTCCCACGATTGTGGCAAGTTCTCTTTGAGCCAAAGAAGCTTGGGCGCTTGCATCTCCGGCGAGATCACGCCGCCTACATATCGCAACACTTCATGATTGGTCGCGTTGATGCGCTGCGCCTGTTCCACAGCGCGGTGATCCATCCAGACGATGACGTTCCGCTCATCATTGCCGGTGGGGCTGACTGAGACTGGCTGATCGTTTGCATCCAACGCAACGAGTGAGCACGTGGCATCGAAACCGATCCCTCGGATTTGATCTGCGCTGACAGCCGCTTGGCCGACCGCTGCCTGCACTGCGGTACAACATGCCCGCCAAATGTCAACCGACGATTGCTCAACGAAGTCCGGCTGGGGCCGCCACATTCGGATCGGATGTGTGGACGTACCCAGCAGATGCCCTTGATGATCAAACACCCCAGCCCGCGCGCTGCCGGTGCCGACGTCGATACCGAGGTATGCGTCCATCACGCGCCTCTCATGATGCGCACGTTGAGACCAAGTGCTCGGCTGAGCGCGATCATCTCTTGGAAGATATCGCCATACGCAACCGCCACGTGGTTTGACATGTAATGCGCCATGATGGTTTCCTGACTCACGCCGAGGTCAGCGGCCATGAACGGCCATTGTCGCGTTGTGCCCTCCCACCACGCATCACGTTTCGCCCCCGGAAGTTTGACAACTTCGCCGGCGCCGATATCCATCCACAGTTCGCCGTTGTTGATGTAGCAGCGCGACCATGTAATTTCGCCCGGCAGACTTTCGCCGGCAAACGTACCGCCGGGAACGGGGAAGTACCCTGCCGGTTGACGATACGAATGTACGCCTTGGAGCGTGTCGGGATCATGGTTGAACGCATACGCGCCGCACGAGCCGGAGTTCAGAAGCACCCACACGAACCGGTGATCGTGCTCACCCCCCCACCTGACATCATGGAACATCACCGCCTGATGGAGACCCTTCTCTTTGAGCAACCGCTTCATCATTTCCATGGGCACGAGATTGCCCTGGTCGGCTTCAGTAGCGGTGGCGATCGTGTCGCCGTTAGATTCGGGACGACATACGGAATTGAACAAACCCTCAGCGAAATCCGAGGGCGGGCGCAGCGGCAGCAGGCCGAGCTGATACTGCCAGCCGAGACAATCCGCTTGGAATTCGTCGATCAGATCCAGTACAGCGAGATAGTCGCGAAGCTGCTCGCGTGTGGCGTGTTCGTCGAAATCCTCCGCCTCCGCTTCGCCCCAATGAAACGTCACGCCCGCTTGTTTGACAAAGTCCAAGGCATCGTCAATGCGCTCGGCATCGATCGACTTGCCCCGGTCAATGATCCACGCTTGATCGACTTTGTGCTCGGTGAAACCGATGGGGTTGAGCAAACGCGGGCCGAAGTAACCGTTGATCATGCCCATGGATGTGTCGCCGAGCATAAGCGCCAGAGCCCGGCGTGAGCGGAACTGCTCCGCAACTCGGTCTGCGATCGCTTGCGCCTCGTTGGAGATTGTCGCCTCAAACGAAAGCTCATCCTCGCGATACGAAATCGAACCGGTGTTGCACCACTGTTCGAGTCGGGCCATGAACTGGCGGTCAGCGCTCCAATCATCGGCGCTGGTCCAGATGCGGGAGAAGGCTCGATCCAAGCTCGCTAAACAGGCGCCGGTGTTGAGCAGGCCGACCAGTCCGGGCCAGTTGCCGGAGAAGTTACTGGCGAGCAGCAGCGGATTGTCCTTGCCCACGACACCATCCGTGGTATGTGGGCCGTAGAACCAGTGCACGCAGACGCCGATCATTGGATCGTCTATGGGCCCCAGCTTTTCGATCGCTTCGTGCGGTTTGGTGAGGAAACCCTCGATGCGATAGCTGGCTCGGCCGAGCTTGGTCAGCGCTGCTTCGAGCTGTTCCGTGGCGTGGATGATGTTGGGCAGCGCCAATTCGTTTGGTGTAGCGCGGTAATCACCAGGCCAAAAGAGCGCGATCTTCTCGGGCATGGGCGTTCGTCCTCTCGTCTTGGTGCGTACCAATCGCAGCGGGCATGATACGGCGAACGCATACAGATTGACGGACGGCTCGGCCGATCTAGGATGAACCGGTCGGGCGAGGCCCCGACACTTGGGGCGCTTAGCTCAGTTGGCTAGAGCACCGCCGTTACGTGGCGGGGGTCACAGGTTCGAGTCCTGTAGCGCCCATGA
>JADFNO010000048.1 GCA_022563315.1 Planctomycetota bacterium
CCGCGTCGCGTGCCGAGATCAGCTCAAACCGGCTAGTATTTCATCGAGCGCCCGTAGCTCAGTCGGATAGAGCACCGGTTTCCTAAACCGGTGGTCGGAGGTTCGAGTCCTCCCGGGCGCGTTTGGCGGGCCTGGCGAGTCGTGACGCAACCCTCGCCCTCACAAATTGCACTTTTTGCTTGTATTTGATTGTCCAATTCAGTATGCTGGCGAATGGAAGAATTGGGCGACAACGAGCGTCGCCGTCGAGCGAGCTTGCGACAGGCCGAGTAGCCGAAGTTCCGGCTCAGCGCCGGGATGGATTATTCGAGGAGGAAGCAAGAATGAAGTTTGCGATTATCTTGGTCGGGTCGGTCTTCATCGCCACCGCGGCAGAGGCGGGCCTCTTGTACACGGTGCGCACCGGCGACGACATGCTGCGTTCGTTGGACACGAACACACTCATGTTCACGGATATCGGGGTGCTCGGAGCGCCGTTCGATTTCGGCGGTCTCGGCTGGGACAGCACCAACCAGACCATGTACATGGTCACCGGGTTTGCCGACACCAACCTTTACACCGTTGACCTGAACAATGGCTCCGCGGCGTTTGTCGGCAGCCACGGGTTCGGGGATATGTTTGGGTTGGCCTACGACCCCACCACAGATACGCTTTACTCAAGTCGCTCCACCACCGGGCAGGGCTTCTACTCACTCGACCGATCGAACGGTTCGGCGAACTTCATCGGCAATCCCGGGATCAACCTCGACGGGCTTGCGTACGACTCCACGCGCGACATGATCGTGGGCGCGTTGGCGGGGCCGGGCGATCTGTACGATATTGATCGGAACAACGGCAGCGCGACACTTCTTTATGACGGAGCCTTCTTCGACAATGCCGGGCTCGCCTATGACCCCGATAACGATTTGTTCTGGATGATCGATTGGAGCGGGAACCTCTATACGTTCGATCCGAACAACGGGTACAGCCGCAGCCTCATCATGTCCGGACTCGGGGCGCATGATGGCCTCGAATGGGTTCCGGTTCCCGGAGCGTGGACCCTGCTCGGCGTCAGCGCCTTGGGGCTTGGCAGAAGCCGCCGCCGCCGCACATAGTTCAACGATACCTGCCGCGATACTCCGGAGCGACGCGGTACAACCTTACGTTCATCATGCGATCCTGCCGCATCGTCGCAGTTGCGCTTCGCCGGGTGCCACACAGCATCTCGTAGAGTGCTGTGTGCTCTGCGGCAGCAACACTCCGGCCGCACACATCACGCTTCGCGATGATGTGTGGCACCCTTCGCTATTTTCGGCAGCGATGTGGCTCTCTCGACCGATGACCGGCGAGATTTACCGCAGGACTCTCAAGAGTCCCCAAATCCCTGGCAAGGATGGTCAGTTCAGTGTTGAGGTTGTCCCGAGGCGTGCCGATTGGACCAACGTCTGCGATACGTTCGTTTTTTGCCGATCAGATGTACTCGAGCACGCTGGCCAAGTGAAGATGGCGGTATCGAGATCATAAACACGCGCTGCGAGAGCATGATAAGATCACCTCATGGCCGGTCACGACACCTCCAAGCAACATACTGACTTTACCTCCTGGCATCTTGCCACGTGGGCGAGCGATCTCGCTTACGACAAACTCTCGCAGCAGGCGATTCGCGCCGCGAAGCTCTTTCTCTTCGACTCCTTCGGCTGCGCGCTGGGTGGATCGCAGCAGCACGATGTTCGCATCGCTTTGGATCACCTCAAGCAGATGGGTGGTGCGCCGACATGCACTTGTCTTGTTGACGGATTCAAGACGAATCCCGTCGATGCGGCGTTCATCAATTCGCTGATGATCCGGGCGATGGACTACAACGATATCTACTGGAAGCAGGACCCTTCGCATCCCAGCGACATCATCCCTGCGGCGCTTTCGATCTGCGAAATGAACGGGCTGAGCGGGCGGGATCTCATCCTCGGCACGATCATCGGGCACGAACTTGAAATGCGATTCTGTGAGGCTGGCATTCCGGGGGTGCGCGAATACGGCTGGCATCATGCGACGCTCACCGCGTTCGTTTCGCCGGTCGTGGCGGGGCGATTGCTTGGCCTTTCACCTAAGCAGATTCAACACGCCATCGGCATCAGCGCTTCACATTCGTGCAGTTTGGGGGCGGTCACGGCCGGCAAGCTCACCAACATGAAAAACACCGTCGATCCCATGGCCGTGCGATCCGGCGTCGAGGCAGCGCTGCTGGCAGCACGCGGGTACACCGGCCCCGAGCACATCATCGACGGCAAAGAAGGTCTTACACATGTTTTCGGCCACGAGTGGGATTTGGACAAGCTCGTTGATGACTTGCCGAGTTCGCCGAACGATCATTACAAGATTCTCGATTGCTCCATGAAGTCGTTTCCCATCGAAGCACTCTCGCATGCGCCGTTGACGGCGATGATGAAGATCGTCAAGGAACATTCGATCGATGCGAGCGACGTGAAAGAGATCAAGGTCGAGGTGATCGCCCGCGCTGCGGACATCCTTGGTGACCCGGCGAAATATCGTCCCACGAGCAAGGAGACGGCCGATCATTCGCTGCCGTATTCGCTGGCGGTGGGGCTTGTCGATGGAATGGTAACACCGTTGCAGTTCAAACAGGAGCGCATCGACGATCCGAAGCTGATCCCCATCATGGACAAAATCAAGGTCGTGCCCAACGATGAGTTCGAGACGCTGTTCCCCGAGTTTCAGCCGAGCCGGGTGACGATTACGCTCAAAGATGGTGCGCAGCATCACCAGCGCGTGGATGTCCCCAAGGGTGATCCGCGCGATCCGATGACCGAAGACGAGATCGCGGTGAAGTTCGATGCGCTGGGTAAGGACGTGGTGGGGGCGGAGCGCTGCGGACAGTTACGCGAATTGATTTTGAATATCGAGGGCGAAGCGACGTTGGATCGATTGTTCGAACTCACCACGGCGTGACTCTACACTCAAGACGCCGGGTCAAGCCCGGCGGCTAAACGGCTATACTCTCCGCCTATGTCGCTGATCGTCACTGGAACCATCGGGATCGACACCGTCCACACGCCGACGGGCAAGGCCGAGGGCGTGCCCGGCGGGTCGTGTGCCTACTTCGCGGCGGCGGCATCCTTTCAGACGCCGGTGCGCATCGTGGCTGCGGTCGGCGGAGATTGGCCGGCCGAACATCGCACGATCCTCGAATCGTTCGACAACGTTTGCTTGGCTGGACTTGAGACACGGCCCGACTCCAAAACCTTCGCCTGGGGCGGTCGCTATCTCGATGACATGAATCAGCGCGAAACGTTGTACACCCACTTGGGCGTGGTCGAAGAGGATCCGCCCGCCGTTCCCGAGAAGTACCGAGACAGCGAGTACGTCTTTCTCGCCAACACCCATCCGGGGGTGCAGGCTCACTTGCTCAGTCACTTCCCCGATCGCAAACTCGCGGTCGCCGACACGATGGACCTTTGGATCAACATCGCCCGTTCCGAACTCGTATCACTCTTAGGGCAGCTCGACGGTCTGGCGCTGAACTACGAAGAAGCTGAGCAACTCACCGATACTCGAAATCCCGTCACCGCCGCCCGCAAGATTCTCGAGATGGGCCCGACCTTCGTGACGGTGAAAAAAGGAGAGCACGGGGCGATCCTCGTGCATCAAGACGGCGTCGCGGTCCTGCCGGCGTACCCAGCCGAGCTTGAGCACGTCGTCGATCCCACCGGGGCGGGCGACAGTTTTGCCGGCGGATTCATGGGATATCTCGCCTCGACCGGGAAAACAGACTTCCGATCGATCCAAACCGCACTCGCCTGGGGAACCGTGATCGCCAGTTTCACGATCGAATCATTTGGGTTGAATCGGCTCCGCGAAATTACACGGGCGGATATCGATGAGCGAATGCGCAAATTCCAAGCCGCGGCAAGGGTTGGTTAGTCGTCACGATTCGATTCTTGCGTTGCTTCGATGTCAACAACCTCACCGCGTTCCGGGATCGTCCAGACAACGAGACGTATACATTGCACATGCCCTTCCCATCCGCGCAGCACGATGGGCCCGCGATCCAGGTGGTCGATTGCCATCGTTCCCACGTGTATCCCGTCAACAGTGAACGAGATTCGATCAGGTTCGACATCGATCTCGTAGTGGTGGTGCTTGTCTTTCTCGATGGCGTGAATGATCGAGGGCTTCCACCCGGAGTGTAGGTGAATGCCACCGTCAGAACCGAAGTACATGGTCTCACCGGCAAACTGAAGTGCGGTGCCGACCAACAGATCGCTCGCGAGGATGGCGTCGATTCGATACCGGTCGACGTTGGCGGGCGGGAATTCTTGTTCGGTCTGCACATAGCCCGCGCGGTTGGCAACGAGAAGACCCATTTCCTCGGTCAGACTGTAGTTCGCCCAGCTGCCGGGGCCGGTTCGATCGTAGTTCGCCGAGAATATGAAGTGCTCCTCGATCCAATCCGTAGTCGGAGGATTTTGGGCATCAAAGACGAGCAGCGGCTCACTCAACATCCGTTTGCGCACCTTCAGCTGCGTCAACCCCGTCAGCTTCGGATAGGCGAGGCGGTACCATCGATCAGCCCGCGTAAGCGTATTCCATCGCCAAAGCGGACTTTGACTCTGCGCGACCTTGCGCCAATCGTCTGCAACTCGAAGTTGCGACGCGGGACCCGTCGGCTGCGCGAGATCGGCCGCGGCAACGGCTTCAAGCACCTGATCACTCCCCTTGACAAGCATCGGCAGGCCGCGATCCCAAAGATCCTTCGTGAAACAAAGGTATTCCCCAACCGTCAGATTCGCCTCCGGATCATCAGGGTCGCGCAGAATCGCCACCGCTGCGCCCTTGACGAGTTCGTACTCTGCTCGCAGCCCAGTCATTTCCTGCGAACGCAACTCGATCCGCTGCGCAAGTTGTTTGTCGCCGACCTGCGTTGCCGAGCCGTACGCAAGCGCAAGTATCTGCTGGGCCGCTACGTAGTCATCCACCGCCAACGCATCGTCAAGCAGTTCCAGTGCGATTTGCACAAGTGCGCGGTTCGTCGGGGCGTCTTGTATTACGCTGGCGGCCGCGTGTAGACACTCCAGCTTCATTTGTAACGGATCTACATCGTACGTTTGCGCTATTTCATCGATAGCCCCAAAAGCCAGTCGAACATCTCCGGCTTGCGTGGCCAGATCGCGCGCGAGTCGTAGCAGGACGAACCGATGAACCGGATCGTCGACGGTTTCCACGCCGAGCCGAAGGAGTTGCCGGCCAAGCGCACGCAGCTGAGACGGATCATTCGTCTGGAAGTCGACATCGAGAATATCCCGAATAGTCTGTTCCGCCTCGATTTGCTGCGCCACACTGGGAGGGGCAATACCTCCTGGTGATCCTTGGCTCATCGCAGCCCAAGTCCCTATCCAGCAGAGCCCAGCGAATGTGATCAGATACGGCGTCCATCGGCGTTGATTCATGGCAGTGCCTCCTTTGATCGAGCGCGACATCCGATTGTCTGCCGCTTCGCCGACCAAATCAAAGTGCCTTTGCGTATCGTGCAAAGGCAAAGAATACTGGATCCGCAAGGCATGTTACAGTGTATGCTCTGCCTGCTCCAGCGTATTTTGCGTACCCCAGGCGAATCAGTGGCAAGAGCGACCTCGCAGGATGACGGAGACGGCCTGAAAGGCTTTGGAGCTCTTTGGGCTCGGTGATCAGTGATCTTGTCGCTACAATCGAGGCAGGAACCTTGGCTCGGTTCGTCGAGGTAGACCCAGTACCCGCAGGAGAAATTGGAATGTGCAATGCTCATGCCCTGCTGACCGCCACGCTCGCTTGCTGTTGCCTCGGCCAGACTCAGCCGGCCTCTCAGATGCAAGTGGAGCGAGTCATCACGGCGGTGTCACCCGACAATCTGCGCGACACGATCGATCGACTCGCAGCGTTCGGCACTCGCCATACGCTCTCCGATACAACCTCCGATGTCCGCGGTATCGGCGCGGCCCGACGTTGGCTGCGCGATCAACTGCAAGCGATCGCCGAATCCTCCGGTCGAAGCGACATCACCGTCAAACTGATGCGGCATACGCAGCCACCATCGCGCCGCGTTCCCGACGGAATCGAGATCGTCAACGTCGTGATGATCATTCCGGGGGTGATGCCGGAGGCAACGGATCGGATGTACGTCGTCCTCGGTCACTACGATTCGCGTAACGGCGACGGCATGGATGCTGAGGGAGACGCGCCGGGCGCAGACGACGATGGCTCCGGGACAGCGGCCGTGCTCGAACTGGCCCGCGTCTTCGCCGATCGACCATGCGATGCAACAACGGTGTTCCTCATGACGGCGGGCGAAGAGCAAGGTCTGTACGGCGCGACGTGGTTCGCCAAGACCGCCGTCGATGAAGGTTGGAACATTCAAGCCGCGCTGAGTAACGACATCATTGGCGATCCGTCCGGCCCGAACGGCCGCGAAGATCGTGAGCGCGTGCGCGTGTTCAGCCAATCCATTCCGCGCAACGCCGACGATCGCGCGCTTGGCCGTATCCGAAGGCTCGGCGCCGAGAACGATTCGCCTTCACGACAGCTCGCAAGGTACATCCACAACATCGCCCAGCGGTACCATACGGCTGTAAGACCCTGGCTCATCAACCGGACCGACCGGTTCCTCCGGGGCGGCGACCATACCTCGTTCAACAACGCCGGCTTTACGGCTGTGCGCTTCACTGAGGTCTACGAAACTTACGATCGGCAGCATCAGAACATCCGCGAAGTGGACGGTCAGCCATACGGCGATGTACCCCGATTTGTTGATGCCGATTACCTGGCCGACGTCGCGCGACTCAACGGCGCCGCGTTGTACAGTTTGGCCAATGCGCCCTCGACGCCAAAGAACGTTCGGCTCATCACGATCCATCTCACCAACGACACGACGATCCGGTGGGACTCCAGCCCGGAGCCCGACGTTGGGGGCTATGAAGTCGTGTATCGCGACACAACAAGTCATCTGTGGCAACACGTCATCGACGTCGGCAACATCAACGAATACACGATCGATCTTTCCAAAGATAACTGGTTCTTCGGCGTTCGCGCGTACGACTCCGACGGGCACCGTTCGCTCGTACAGTTCGCCGGCGCCGGTCGGGAGTAAGGTAGAGTTGCACCAATGAGAATCACTTGCGTACTCGCTTCGACGACGTTGGCGCTGACGCTTGCCGCGTCGATCACGGCTCAGGATCGGTTCGAGACACTGCCCGGCTATGACCGGTACAAACTCGTCACCGATTCGATGAAGGAACTCGTCACGGGCGGGCGTATCAGTCGCATCAACTGGAACGACGAGCGTTCGATGCTGGAGTTTGTCCGCGACGACGTGAAGTATGAACTTGATCTCGAAATGTTCGAGTTATCCGAGTTGCAAGTCGTAGAAGACAGTGAGAACGACCCGAGCACCCGCCGCCGTACGCGCGGATCGGGCCGGGGCCGCCAGCGAGATCACGAGACCTCGCCGGACGAGGCCTACATCGCCCGTTGCGTTGATTGGAACGTCGTTATCGACCGAGCCGATGACGATGATCGGCAGCGTATCGCGGTGACCACCGACGGCACGCGCAAGCGCCGCTTCGGCAAGGCGAGTTGGGTGTATGGCGAAGAACTTTCGCAGAACTCCGCTATGTGGTGGTCGCCCGACTCGACAAAACTCGCTTTCTACGAGCTCGATGAGACGGACGTGAAGGATTTCTACCTCACGACCAAGCTCACCCAATGGCGCACCGAACTCGCCAAGGAAGGTTACCCCAAAGCCGGCGAGCCGAATCCCATCGCCAAGCTCTGGATCTATGACGTTCCGAGCGGCGAACTAACTGCGATCCAGATCGGCGACGATCGCGAACAATACGTCTATCAAGTGCGATTTTCACCCGACGGATCGCAGTTGTTGTTCAATCGAACCAACCGGCACCAGAACGTCCTGGAACTCGTCGCCGCCGACGTTGAGACGGGCATAAGTCGCGTCGTCGTCACCGAAACCCAGCGCACGTGGCAGCGGAACCGCCCCTACATCAAGTTCCTCGATGACGGGCAACGATTCATCTGGCAGACCGAGAAGACCGGCTGGCTCCAGTACGAGCTCCGTAACCTCAATGGAAGCTTGGTTTGCAGTTTGACTCGCGGCGATTACCCCGCAGGCGAAGTCCTCGACGTTGATGAAGATGCCGGCGTCATGTACTACATGGCCTACAGTGACGATCATCCGCTCAACGCACAGTTGCACCGCGTAGGACTCGACGGCAACGGTCAGACGCGCCTCACCTCCGAGCCGATGAATCATCGCGTCCGGCTCTCGCCCGATCACACGTACTTCATCACGACCTACGAGACAGCCGAGATCCCGCCCACAACCGCGCTGTATTCGATCGAAGGCGAATGGCTTGCCACCCTTGGCGAATCCAACGCCAGCCGACTCGATGAATTCGGACTCACCGCGCCCGAGCTTTTTATGTGCAAGGCGGACGACGGTGTGACCGACCTGTATGGACTCCTTTACAAACCCTCGAACTTCGATCCGCTCCGGACCTATCCGTTGATCATCGACGTATACGGCGGCCCGCAGTCACAGCGCGTTCGCAATCGGTTCCGCGCCGCGAACGCCTATTGTGAGTTTGGGTATCTGATCGCGGTGATCGACAACCGCGGAACACGTGGGCGCGGAAAAGCTTTCGAGGAAGCGATCTACATGAATCTGGGAATCGTTGACCTGGCCGACCAGGTAGCGGCCGTTCGCTTCCTCACCCAGCGCCCGTATATCGACGCCGAACGGGTTGGGATATTCGGGCACTCGTACGGCGGATACATGTCCGCCCTGGCCATTGTCAAGCACCCGGATGTCTTTCACGTTGCCGTCGCTTCGTCGCCGGTCACGGATTGGCGCAACTACGACACGATCTACACCGAGCGCTATATGCGCACCCCGGCTGAGAACCCGGACGGATACGACCAGGGGTCATGCCTCACCTTCGCCGACCAACTCACCGGGAAGCTGCTGCTCATGCACGGGATGGTCGATGACAACGTCCATCCGTCGAACTCCTGGCAGCTTGTCGATAAGCTGCAACAAGCCGGCAAATCTTTCACGATGATGTTCTTCCCCAATTACGCGCACGGCATTCGTGGGCCGGCCAACGCCATTCGATGGGAATTCCTCTATGACCATCTTGTCGGCAATCGTACAAGCCCAAGCTCTGCGGGAGAATCGGCGCCCGCTGAAGCAGACTAGCACTGATCATGGCTGTACATCGGACCAGGATGGTTACCGAGCCGATCATCTTGCTCGGCACAGGGCGCTCCGGCACGACGATGCTGGGCCGAATCTTTTCGCAGCACCCTGACGTCGCCTTTTGGGTCGAGCCACGCCCGGTCTGGATGCACGGTCACCTCTACCGGCAGCATCATGAATTGGGCGCACAAGATCTCACGCCAGCGATCGCGCGATACATCGACAAGCGCTTCGCGCGATTCGTCAACAAGCGCGGAAAGACCCGTTTCGCCGAGAAGACGCCGAGCAACTGCCTGCGGATCCCGTTCATCCATGCGCTGTTTCCGGATTGCAAGATGATTAACGTCATTCGCGATGGGCGAGCGGTTGTCGGTACGACGTATCGAATGCAGTCGGTTCGCCCGCAATCTTCGCGAATCATTGCGCGCATGGTCGAGACGCCTCTTTGGGAATGGCCAGCCTATCTGCCTTTGTTCTTTCAGACGGCCTGGAGAACCGTATTCCTTAGGAAGCGATCAACCTTTTGGGGGGTTCGGCCGGCTGAATGGCAACAGTGGGTCGGGCTGCCTCCGCACATCAGCGCCGCCAAACAGTGGCGACGAACGGTCGAAGCTTCGATCCGCGACGGACGTGCCTTGCCGGCGAAGAACTACCTTGAATTGCGGTTCGAACGTCTGATCCAGGAGCCTGCACAGGTTGTTAAGGAGATGATTGAGTTTGCCGAACTCGCGCCGTGCCCAGCCATGATCGAGTATGCCGTCGCGCACGTCGATCCTACTCGGGCAGCCAAAGCGAAGGCAAACCTGACACCGCAACAAATGTGCGAGGCGATCAAAGAAATGGAGCCACTGCTCACGCTGCTCGGCTACCAGACTGAGCCGGATCGTGCTAGCGGCGAAGATCCGAATTGATCCCTGCGCTTTCCCCCGGATCTAAATCGTAATTCCACGACTTCAACTGCTTGCTGCGCGTTCTCCCGCTAGGGCGTGCCGGAGAATCCCTTGATTCTCGGCAAGTAGCGTGACCGCCGGCTCGATTTCCACTCCAAGGCGCTGCATCACGATCGCTGTCTTGAGTTCGCCGTTTGCGCGATCAAGAAGCTGCGCCGACTCTCCACGTTCCAGTTCCGGACATAGCTCAATAAGGATGCGAATCGCCCGGTCCGTCAGCTTGTCATTCGTCGCGCGAAGATCGACCATCAGATTGCTGTAGACTTTTCCTAAGCGAACGAACAGCGTCGTGGTGATGATGTTCAGCGCTAGCTTCGTCGCCGAGCCTGCTTTGAGGCGGGTCGAGCCGGTCAGGAGTTCCGCGCCGGTCTTCAAGACGATCAGATGATCGCATCCGTCGGGCACGGAATCAGGCTCGGCGCAGGTCAGTAGGGCCGTACAAGCGCCGGCATCCTTCGCCAGCCGCATCGCGCCGAGGACATAGGGCGTCGTTCCGCCCGCTGCGATACCCACGACCGTGTCGTCCGCCGTCAAGTGCAGCGCATCCAACGCTTCGGCCGCACCGTTGGGATCATCTTCAGCGCCTTCCGACGATCGACGAAGCGACGAGTCCCCGCCGGCGATAATGCCGACGATCTGCGCAGGATCGCTTTGGAAAGTGGGGGGGCACTCCGAGGCGTCCAGCACACCGAGCCGACCGGATGTCCCAGCCCCGAAGTAGATCAGCCGACCGCCGCGTCGCCCACGTTCTGTCAGTTCATCGATCAGCTCGGCCAGCGCCTCCGCCGCGCCGTGCAGTGCCTCCGGCACCCGCTGATGATCATCGATCATCAACTCAACGCAGGCTCGCGTGTCCAGCCCATCGAGCATCATCGACCGCTCGTGGCGGCACTCGGTTTGCACATGACCTCGATCAGCAGGCAATGACATGGCTCCAGACTAACGAATCTGCACGGCCCTCGCGCCAGCACGCTGTCCGCAAGCCAAACCTGACGAGCCCGACTCCATCGAGAGAGGAAAATCCCGGTCAGGCCACAGGCGAAAGGTATCAACTCACCGGAATCAGTTGATACCTCTCTGCTGTGATCATCTGCTCCGAGCCATCTCGCTCCAGTTCATCTGTGTTCATCTGTGGCTAGATTTCTCTTGCGAGGTATGTGATTCCATCAGGTAGCGCAAGACGCAGGTCGGGCTCCACCCGCGCCCGACCTGCTTGCGCCATATCCATCACCATCGAATCGACCAGGACCAATGCTGCCCGCTTCGACGACGCTCGTGGCGTCGCTGGTGCCGGCGATCGTGCTGACCCCGGTGGTACGCCTCTTCATACGCATCGAGGTAGCCTCTCCTGTACCCCTTGGCGAAGTATCGAGAATGACCGCGGTAACCATGGCCTGGCTGCCCGCGATATCCTCGGCCGTACTCACCGTCGTAGTACCCGGCTTCCGAACCGTCGTGCGACCCGGCGCGGTATCCGCGGTCGAACTGGCGTTGTGTCCGACTTCGGTATTGATGCGAGCCGTGCGAATGTCCGCGCGACTCAACATGGCGCGAAGCGTTACTCGGCCTGGCGTTCTGATCGTTCGCCTTCACCGGCGCCGACATGCCAAGGAGTAGAATTCCTATCACCCACGCGCCGATTGACCAGTTACGCCGGCGACGCGACACGGAGCGATCCTTTGCGTTGGGTCTTGCAAACATTGTGCGATCCTCCAGCAAGATCATGAGCTGCGAACCGTCGCGCCGTCCCGTTGACGACACGCACACGGTCGACCACCCAACAGACACCGCGCAGCGCATTGGATTCCGTCGCGCATCGGGTTCGATCGAAAGTGTGAAATGGCGCGTTTATCCGTGGAATACACCGACCGCAACTTGGGTCTTTATCACCAAGTCCAAAAAGACAACGCCGCTGGATTCTCGATCGAATCCAGCGGCGAGCGTTCGATGTGACGCGCCGAAGATGCGCGACGGCGCGGCGTTAGGTGCGAACTTCGTTCTTGTCTTTGGTCCCGTGCAGACCTCGCAACGCTAGACCATTTCCTTGAGCCGCTTGAGCGCCGTGACTTTGACGACGTTGCGGGCCGGCTTGGCCTTGAACATCATCTCCTCGCCCGTAAACGGGTTGATGCCCTTGCGCGCCTTCCGCGCCGGCTTGCGCACCACGCGAATCTTCATCAGCCCGGGTACGGTAAACGTTCCCGGTCCGCGCCGGCCGAGATCTTTCTTGATCAGGCTGGCCATGACTTCAAACACATCGGCGACGTCGCGGCGCGTGAATTCGGTTTGTTCGGCGATCTCGCCGATGATCTGTGACTTGGTCCTGGCCTTTATTGCGCTGGGTTTGGTGGCGGTTGCCATGTGGTGAATCCTTTCGTAGGGGGTGTGAGTCTGTTGGACTAGGGAGCCATCTACCTTCCGTGTCTGCGCGAGAATGTAGCGGGCCATCGGCGGTAAGACAACCACTTCGTCCTAGAAAAATAGGGTTTTTCGTGATTCTTCTGCGGCGGTTCCATCCGCGCCCGGCCCGCGGGTGGCGGCGGCAGGTCCCCGGACAACGCCCTGCACCGGGGCGCAGTGAGAAAACACGGCTCGTCCAGGCACCAAAATCCATGGTCGCAACCGGTCGCAAACCGAGGGTTTCGGGCTGGTCCTGGGTTACGACCACCGGCTCCAGCGTCGGGTGAACCCGGTCGCTCGATTGGCCAGGCGCGATCGCAACTGCTGTGTTGTTCGTGACTTGTACGCTGTCCCCATTCCGTCGGCGACGAGAAAAACGCTGGGTGTGACCGCTACTGATGGCGCACGACCAGCGGTCCTACGTCATATCTTTCCAGGTTGATGTCCGCTGGGGATGCCAGCCTCACGCCAGGGCCAAGCCATTGGCGGCAGCCCGGCTCATGCGGTGTCAGAGGGTCGTATCGCCAGGCCCTGCCGAGCGTCGCCTCCCCCCTCAGACGGGGCGCTAGAAACGGACAGGGCGGGATTCGAACCCGCGGTACCCCTTACGAGGTACGCCGGTTTAGCAAACCGGTGCCTTCAGCCGCTCGGCCACCTGTCCGGGTGCGCACACCCATTGTTGGGGTCGCTAGTGCGGGTGTCAATGTCGGCGACTCGTTGACCGGAGCTGAATCTGGCATATCGCGGCATTGTTCGGCACCCTGTCCCGCATGCTGGGCGCATGCGCCGTCATTGCCATCGGTGCCTGTTGCGCGCAACTTGAGACTCGGCATATTGGTGATCGCTTCGGCGACTCGCTTGGTGCGGGTGTGCGTGTAGCGATCATCGGTGGTGTCTCCATGCGCAAAGTTTCCACCGCTCTGGCAAACCGATTGGCGGGACGGTCATTGTGTTCTCCATTGTCGGTGCCCCGGAATGGGGTGGTGAAGGTGCGTGCCCGTAGGCTGGTGTTCGAGCGGGACGCCAAGGTCGGAGCCTTGCTGCGTCGATGGTCATAACAAGCAGCTACCGAACGAAAAATGAACGACCGGGATAGCCGCCTGCTCTCGTGGTACGCGACCCCGCCGAGTTTTTTCATTCAGCCGGGGCCAGCGGGCCAAGGGAGTCCGGGCTGATATCTCACAAACGCCGCTTGAATACAGCCCACCTGTGGTGCACTGTTCCCGAACGGTCGCATCGGGGCACGGATGCCGGCGGACCGCCTGGATGTCGTTGGACGGGTAGCCTTTGAACACGAAGAGGTCCGTGATAGAGCCGTCTTCGCTCGTGTTCAAACTGGGTTCGACCCATCCATACTCGAGAGCGCGGTCAACATCACCACACCCAGAATCACCGCTCCTGCGAGGATGGCGAAGGGGGCGAACGAACTCGATTTTGCGGTCCAGGCAGCTTTTTCGGCCTTTCGGATCGCGACCAGGCCTGCCCTCAGGGCGATCGCCACGTGCTCTCACAAAACAAACCTGTTTTTCTATTGGCGCCGCCCCTCGAAATTGGTAGTGTGATCGGTGGCGTCACGGGGGACCACGCCCGCCGACCTCGCAGAGGCGAGAGGTGGCGCGGCTGTCATTCGAGCACGTGGTGGAAACTCGTGCTCTCAAACAAGGAGAAAAAGGTAATGAACACGGACTATACGCGATTTCTGGGGCGGAACCTCGCCGTTGTGGCCGTTCTCGCCCTAACCCCTACCGTCGCACACGCTGATCTCATTGGCGACCTCTTTGGCGACGAGGTGGATGGCGCAATCGTCGGGGGCCCGGGGGCTTTCGTGGTCGTCCCGCCGACGGCTATCGTCGGAGGCGGAGTCGAATTCGTCATCGAGTTTGTGGGTACGCCGGCCTTCAATGTTGACATCGGTGCGTTCTCCGTGCATGTGTACTCGGTGTTCGGAGCACCCATTTCCACGGGGGCGGGCGAGGTGCTGGTCCTCAGCGACCTGGACGGGGTGCTTGGAGATTTTGAGATTATCGGGATTACCAACTTCCAGACCAATCAGGGGCCCGGCATCAGCATCAGCGACGTCACCTGGACCGCCCACACGGTTAGCCTCAACATGTCCCCCAATATCTGGGAAGCCGACGGCTTTGTTAGCTTCGACCTCGTGAAAATCCCGGCTCCGTCGGTGCTGGCCCTCCTGGGCGTGGCGGGCTTGATCGTTCGTCGCCGCCGCCGCTAGCAATGCGTTAGAGGTGCGAACCCCGAGGGCGCCTACTTCGGCGGAAAGAGCAACCCGACGATCACCAACTCCGTTGTCTGGAGCAACGGATCGGAGCGGTTGTACATCGATCAATCCAGCACCCTGGTCGTCAGCTACAGCAACATCCAGGACGGCTGGATCGGCGCCGCCAACATCGACGATAACCCGTTGTTCGTCGATCCGGACAACGACGACTTTCGTCTGATGCCTGGCTCACCCTGCATCGACGCCGGGAACAAATGGGGGGTGCCGATCGACGAGAACGACTGCGACGAGGATGGCGTTTTTGTGCGAGCTGTTCCCCGTCGATCTGGATGGCAACCCACGCTTCAACGCTGACGAAGCGGACTTCGATCCCGGCTGCGGTGTACCTGTCGTCGTGGACATGGGCGCGTACGAGTATCAGTTCGATCCAGCTGACCAAGTCACCTTTGCCGATTTGAGCGGTGATGATGCTGTTGGCGTAGTCGATCTACTCGGGCTCCTGGGTAGCTGGGTTCCGTGCGCAAAGGGATGCTGCCTAACCGACTTGGATATCAGCGGCAACGTCGGCGCATCCGACCTCCTCACCCTCCTCGCCAGTTGAGGGCCGTGTCCCTGAAGAAGGCATCATGACTCAAGGCATCGTGGCATCATGGCTTAGAAAACGGCGCAGGGGGCGTGGGGGTGTGCAAAGGCGGCGGGTGTCAGCCGGCCAGTTTCATGCCGGCGTCTCTTGTAAGAAGATTTTCGGCCTCCTCAGCGCTCACCGGCTCGCTGAATATCCAACCCTGCGCGTAGTCGCAGTCCAAGGCCTGAAGCAAGCTGACGTGACTTTCCGTCTCCACGCCTTCGGCGACGACCGACATGTTGAGGTTGTGCGCCAGGTCCACGATGGATTGGATCATGGCCGCGCGGTCGCGCGTCTTCCGATCGCCCTCGAGGAAACACTGGTCGATCTTGATGCAATCAAACGGGAACCGGTCCAGGTAGCTTAGAGAGGACCGACCGGTCCCGAAGTCATCCATAGCGAGCGTCACCCCGAGTTCCCTGAGGCGCTCGAGGATTGGAATGATTTCCTGCGGGCGATCCGTACAGGTGGACTCGGCCACTTCCAGGCGCAGGGCGCTGGGCTCGAGGCCAGTCTCCTCGAGAAGGTTCTGCACCACGCTGGGAAGGTCCGGCTGCAACAGCTCCTGGTTGGAAAGGTTGACGCTCACGAACAGCGGGGCGGCCGCCGGAACCTGCTGGACCCACCGAAGCAGCGCCTGTCCGGCTTCGTGTAACACGCAACGACCCATCGGCACGATCACGCCCAGGTCCTCTGCCAGCCCAATGAACTGGGCCGCCTGAAGCAGACCGCGCTGCGTATGCGGCCAGCGGATCAGCGCCTCGAATCCGGCGATCCGACCCGACTGCAACGAGACGATCGGCTGAAATTGGAGCATGAAAACCTGGCGCGCGACGGCGTCGCGCAGCTCCTGCTCCAGGGCCATCTCCGGAATAACCTCGCTATGCATCTGCTTGTCGAACGTGACGCAGCGAGCTCTGCCCTCGACCTTGGCCCGATACATCGCGGTGTCGGCGTCGCGCATGAGGTCATCGGCGCAGTCGTACTGGCCGTCGCTCGTGACAATGCCGATGCTCGCGGTTGAAGTCACCATATGACCACTGATTCGGTGCGGCACACAGAGATCCATCCGCAATCGCTCAGCGACGATTTGGGCATTGTGTATTTCATGCAATCCATCGAGCAGAATGACGAACTCGTCGCCCCCCAGACGAGCCGGCAGGTGGCCTTCGGATTCATCCATTCCCGAAGCCGTGTCGATGGCGCGCAGGTTCGCGCGAAGCCGATCCGCGATGCTTTTGAGCAGTTCGTCGCCCACGTCGTGACCGAGACTATCGTTGACGGCCTTGAACCGATCAAAATCGAGGAACAGTACAGCGAACTTATAATCCTTTACACGCCGGGCGCGATGAACCGCCTGGTCGAGGCGCTCCTTGAACAGGGCACGGTTCGGTAACCCGGTCAACGAATCATGCCGAGCGGCTCGCCGAAGATCCACTTCGAGGCGTTTACGCTCGCTGATGTCGGTGAAGGTGACGGCAAGTCCGTCCACATGCTTGACCGCTACGATGTGATACGCCCTCGTCACGCCGTCTTGGGTGAATTCTCGTTCCTCATTCAGCGGGAGCCCGGTCTTGAGCACGCTCAACACCTGCTCGAACAACCCGGTCTCCTCCAGGCAGGGAAGTAGTTTTAGAAGAGGATCGCTGACCAGTTGGGAGTGGGGTTTGCCGAGAATCTGTACCGCGGCGGGATTCGCCAGCCAGCCCTCGAAGTCGACGACCTCCTTCTCGTCATCCCGGATCGGCTTGAGCACCATCATGCCGTTGGGTGAACTTCGCAGCAGAGCCTGAAGGAGATCGTGGTCAACGTGCAAGTCCGAACGGGGCTTGCGGGGCGCCCGCTCCACCAGCTCAGGGGATTGAACTGCCATTGTACTCACGATCCATCCGATCGTACCGACAACGATCAATACGAAACCACCGAGCTGACTCGCCTGAGCAACTCCTTGTAGAAGTGCCGAGTCGGCAAGAACCTCGATTCCGTTGATGGCGCCGGATCGCTCGATGCCGCGCAGAAGCATGCCGACGAAGACGATCACGAACCCGATGACCAAGAGCGTTCTGTACTGCGACGGGATCCTCAGCTGTGAACGGCGCCAAAACAGCAAGACCGCCAGGGTTGCCACGACGGCGCCAAGAATGATGACTGGCAAGATCTGTCCCATCTCGACGCGCCCACGCCTCCCGATCAGCTCGCGATGCTTCCACAGTCGGGCCTGGGACGCACCAACAAAGCTCACCCTGCCGCCCCGACATCGCCGCACCCGCTGTCCGGCTACGCATCGCCTCCAGGCTGATGACCAAGCGATCGACCGGCGCAACATTGATCGACACGGTGACGGCTGACCGTGACGGCTCTCGGGCAAAGAGATTCATTCGCTCTGTACGGTTTCGGGTAGTAGGGCTAGGCACGTCCGGTAAACGACGGCGATGGGAGAGTCCCAAACAAAGGAAACGAGAGCACAAGATGGGGATAACTCTAGGCTCTTGACACCGGTTCACGTCAATGACGCCGGACGGCCGCCGCCATGGCATCGCGACATCAAGGCATCGAGGGGGCATGCGGCTTGAGGTCTAGGGCTTGAGGAAGCCCGGCCGGGCGTGGCGGCGTATGATCGAATCGACCTGGAGGAGAACCAGACATGTATACGAACTGGCGTACTACCGTATCCATCGTCGGGCTCGTCACGACGTGCGTCCTTGCTCCCTTGGCGCTGGCCGCGGACGACAATCCGGGGCCGGCGGTGACAAGCCTGAAGCTTGATTGCGCGACGGTCGAACCCAACCAATGGCTGGCCGCGTTCCGAGCGGCGGTCGATCGAGGTGAGATCCACGATCCCAGGATCCAGCCGTGGCCCCAACTACCGCCGCCTCAGCCGCAGCCGGCCGGACCTCCCGCCTGCCTTACGCCCGAGCAAATCTTCCTCTTCGAGGATACCAACAGCATCCTTGTAACGAACTTCACGGATCAGCAATTGTTCCTGTTGCTTTTGCAGGCAATAAACACACTGCTAGCCAGTGAGGGCGACAACTATGACTTCATCGGATTCTGGTTGAACTTCCAGCCGCACCACACAATCGGCACGGCGTTCTATGCAGGCATCCAGAACGATGTCATGGGGATCGGCCTCGACCTGTTCGATTTCCACGCCAAAGCCGGCATTCCCGGCGAACGACTGCAAGGCGTCATCATGATGTGGGACGTCAACGCCAGCTTCTGGCAACCGGGAGACGGACCAGAAGCCGACTTCACACGGCTGGTGCTGGGCCAGGAGTTTGAGCACCGGTTCGCGATGTTTCTGCCTGCACTTGGGGATGGTCGCGTTCTTCAAGGCAACGACGCCAACTGCGGACGAAGCGCCCATTGGAACTGGCAAGTGGACGGCCAAGGCTCCTCTATGGAGATTTCGGAATGGCTCGGGTCCGATCCGGCAGTCCGCGAACAGTCGTCGATCGCGTTCAACACTGATACCGGCGGCGTCTTCAGCTACACCGACTTGTACCTGATGGGATATGTGTCGCCCCAGGAGATGGACCTCGGCAACAGTGAGCTGCGGTTCATGGATGACAGCAACTGCAGCCCGAACTACTTCGGGCCCATCTCCAAGTTTGCCTCGTCCGACATCATCGCCTCGGCGGGCGTGCGCATTCCGTCCTCAAGAGACAGTCAAAAAGACTTTCGTGCCGCCTGGATCATGGTCCACCTTCCCGGCGCGCCGCCCACGGATCCTCAGTTGGACAAGAGTCTGGGCATCCTGGAGCAGCACATGATCGACTGGAAGTTCAGTACGCTGGATCGAGGAACGATGGATAACTCGTTGTTTGCAGACTGCAATTGCAACGGCGTCCCGGACAGCGACGACATCACCGGAGGCGACAGCGATGATAACAACGGCAACGGCATCCCGGACGAGTGCGAGTGCCCGGCGGACCTCGACCGCAGTGGCGACGTTGGCGTGAAGGATCTACTCTTCTTGCTGGGCACTTGGGGGCCGTGCCCGCCGAAGGGAGATTGCCCCGCCGACTTCGACAGCAGCGGCGACATTGGCGTAAAGGATCTGCTCTTCTTACTGGGCGCCTGGGGGCCGTGTCGCTGAAGAAGGCATCATGTCATCGTGGCCCGCCACGGCGGATCTGCGACATCAAGGCATCAAGGGGAGGATCGTTGCGCCCCCGGGCTCGTCTCCCGGTGGAGGTGACGAGGGGCGTTGAGGCATCACCGGCCATGCCCTTGCGCCCCAAGGCGATCGATTTTTTCGGACCTAACGCTTGCATCGCCCAAGACACCACGTATACTGAGAATCGACAGGTGTTCTCATTGACCGGACGGGCTCTTTCCTTTTATATGTTCTGTTCGCTCTCATCCGCCGGGTTCTCCGGCACCTGAATCATTTCCCAATCCGGTCGACAACTTAGCGGCATCCGTTCAAACGCATCGGTGCTGTCGTTGCCAAAGTGGTTCGGTTTTGACCGCAGCATCGGGGCCTGTCGTGTTTCCTTTTGGCCTGCGAAAGGAGCTTGCCATGCTCGATCAGCCAGCGCGCACAAACCGCAGCCGTAGGGCAGGCTTTGAGCCTGCCGGATCAGCTGGTATGCCAATGGCAAGGCGACGGAACTCGATGAAGCCACATGGGAAATGACGCTTCAACGATAGGAGACAAACATGCAACAACTCATCATGCCACTTCTTGCCGCCAGCGCAATGGTCCTGAGCACCGCCGCGGCCTACGCCGACCTCGGCGATCAACTCTTCAAGCTCCTGGCCAACGACGGCGCGGCGTTCGACCAGTTCGGCAACGCCGTCGCGATCAGCGGCGCCACGGCCATCGTTGGGGCCTTCCAGGACGACGACGACAACGGCTTCGACTCCGGCTCCGCCTACCTCTTCGACACCACCACGGGCCGGCAGATCGCCAAGCTCCTCCCCGACGACGGCGCGGCGCTCGACCTCTTCGGCCGCTCCGTCGCGCTCAGCGGCGCCACCGCCCCCGTTGGGCCC
>JADFNO010000211.1 GCA_022563315.1 Planctomycetota bacterium
CTGCGATGAACTTCCATTGCTCTTCCGTGAGCCGATGTCGGAGCATGAGGCATCCTTTCCGCATGCGTGAAAAGTGGGATCATCGGCCACGACCCCGATTCGCGTTGAGTTTTCGGACGGAGCCTAGAAGGGAAGTCTCCGTTCGAGCAACTCACAGAACCCACCTCCCACCGCAAAAGAAGGAATAAGCGAATCAAGCCCAGCGTGCCGGAGTTGACCAGCGGCGGCATCGAATCGCACATGACATCAAGACTTCTATGAGCACAAATCACTAGAGAAACGAGTGATGGAGCGTACATGCATCCACGATCAGCAGCTACCTGCCGGTTGTAGCGACACTCTGCGCAGCCTTCAGGAGACGATATTCAGCACTGATCGCCGCATCCGAGATATCAAAGGGCAGAGGACCCGCAACAAGGCTCTTGTAGGCGTCCCTCGCGCTTGGCACAACGCCTCGCATTCGGCGAAGATAGTCTTGGTAGTATGGCCGCTCGCGATCACATTCTGAGTGCAATGAAAAGCGCCTCACGGCCTGATAGACGCGGCTAACGCTGATCATTAAGACTGTTGCCTTTAGGCTGAGATCCTCCTGCCGAAGATCTGGGGCTGCCATTACTACGAACTCCCTGTCACGGAGATTGGTGCTACCCGCATCGTGCGAGGTCGAGCGAAGCGTCGGATGCTTGATCTTGCACAGGTATTTGTAGGCAGAATACACCTCGCGCCACAGTCGCTCATAGTCGTCGTCAGCAAAGTTCTTGCCGCAAATGACCGCTTCCTCGCGCAGCAGCTGTGCGTGAATCTTCGCCAGTTCGAGTGGCGACCAGGGTAGATCACCGGATGAGCTTTCCTGAAGTTCGCGTGCTCTCGCTTCACTTCCTGCGAGAGCCTCGACAGCGAGGGCGTGCTCAAAGAGAGCCGCGGCGATGGCGGCAGCCTCCGACGTGTAGCCCATACAGGTTACGACCCAAACGGCTCGTAGGTCGTTGAGCGATCGCTTCAAAAAGAGGGCGGCTAGACGCATGTCGAATGCGATTTCACGGTCATCGGTAAGGGTCGGTGCCTGAACACCAGCTTCGTAGCAATCCCTGAATGGGGCATGAAACGCATCCAGCTGCATCACGAGCGACCTTGACGCAACCGTTTCCAGTGTGCTGCATGCGTCCCAAAGACCGCTTGGCGAGTTTTCTGTTTTTATTCCCTCCACGTATCACCTCGGTTCGGCACCAGTCGGGCCAGTATTGACCATTGGCTTAGCGCGTTCCGTGGATGCTAGGCACCCTCCATCGAGACCGCCATCGCGCAAGAACGAGATGTTCAGGTAGTCAAGCAAGAGTGCAATGATCATTTTGGCCCGGAGACTTTGAGATGAGAGTTGGAGCAGCCAAACCGGCTGGATCACCTCAACGCATCGCTCGCTGCGCAGGACGACATTCTGCGTCTACTGCACGCGCTATGCACGTATCAATATCAATGGTAAGTACCCCGTAGGGGAGTCGAACCCCTGTTACCGGGATGAGAACCCGGCGTCCTAGGCCACTAGACGAACGGGGCAGACGGCCGCGACGGCTGAACTGAGACTAGCTCGATTGCCCGCCGGGTCAAGCGACCGGGTCGGTTGAGCAATAGAAATCATCGGACCTCATCGTTACTCCAGGCTGGCATTTTGCCTCATGCGGTTGACCGGTCTGAACTGCCCACTAGCATCAGGCGACAGGTATGAGTTTCTCCCGCTGCGTGAAAGCGCCGCGGACGGAGGTTTCGCCATGCTCCCCAAGGCTCCCCCGCGCTCGGGGCAGGTCGGGTTCCTTTACGTTCCGCCCTACAGAATCCAAGGCATCAGCGTGGCCGGGGAGCAGACGGTCGTCCAAATCCCCGAGCTGGACATTGCGTTCGACATCGGCATGTGTCCTCGAATCGCGTTGAGCTCGCCGTACGTTGCGCTGAGTCACGGCCACATGGATCACGTCGGCGGGCTGCCGTACTACTTCAGCCAGCGGACGTTTCAGAAGATGGGCGTAGGCAAGTGCGTGTGCCATGCCGCGTTGGCCGGGCCGCTTTCGAGGATGATGCAAAGCTGGGTCGATCTGGAACAACAGCGCACGCCGTTTGAGATCATTCCGCTGAAGGGCGACGAGCAGATCGAGATCAAGAACAACATTTTCCTGCGGGGAATCGAAGTCAGCCACACGGTTCCGTCGCTGAGTTACGTGGTGATCGAGCGCCGCAGCAAGCTCAAGAGCGAGTTTTTCGATCTTCCGCAGGAGCGATTGCGCGAGCTGAAACGCGAGGGGGTCCAGATCACGCGAACGCTGGAGATCCCGCTCATCGCGTACACGGGCGATACGGAGATGGGGCCGTACCTCTTTCGAGACGAGTTTGTGAGCGCGCCGATCGTTATCTGCGAATGCACGTTCTTCGAAGCGGACCATCAAAAACGTGCGCGAATAGGCAAACACATTCACGTGCAGGATCTTGTGAAGTTACTTGAAGTTTGGCAGGCCCAAGCGGTGGTGCTGATTCACTTGTCGCGACGCACGAACATGCTGGCGGCCCGGGAAGCGCTCGCGTCGTTGCTTGGTCCTGAACAGGTGTCCCGGGTCCACTTTCTGATGGACCACAGAGCGAATCGAGAACGGTACGAGCAACAGCAGCTGGAAGTCAACACGTAAACCGGTGTCTGGTACATGTCTCGTGAAAGTTTATTTCACCGGTTGACGACTCCGCCGATGCATCGTAGATTGCGCGCTTGATGGGGCATGGCCCCGTCGCAGGAGCAAGCTTCAGTTGAATCGGCTGGTGGGTAAAGCCGGAACAAATTTAGAGCCAACCACAAGCGAGCGTTAGTCCTCGGGAGACTGAACCGATGGGGCGACCGGACCCGCAAACCAAAGATGCTATCCTTGCGCACTTACGACGGGCCTACCCGACAATGTGCCGCCGGTGGTTCGACGACATCGTCCCCGTGGCGTTGTCGGGTGGGACGCTGCAGCTGCTGGTGCGCGAGCCAGTCCAGTTGAAATACCTCCAAAAGCGGTGCCAGCGTCAATTCACAGAAGCGGCCCAGGCCATCACAGGGCGGCTCCTCGCGGTCCGCTTCGTAGGGGAGGAGGAGCAGTTGGAGCAAGGGCGTCCGGCCAGCGCGGCCAACGGTACGGCCAGGGACGAGGCTGGTGTCGGAGGTGGGGCCCCTGAGGAAGAGATGCTGATCAGCCCCGATTACTCGTTTGACAACTTCATCATTGGGCCGGGCAACCGGCTGGCCCATGCCGCTGCGGTGGCGGTGGCCCAGAAGCCGGGGTGGGCGTACAACCCGTTCTTTGTCCACGGCGGCGTCGGACTGGGTAAAACCCACCTGCTCCAGGCGATCTGCCAAGCCGCATCCCGAGCGAACCCCGGATTGAGCATCTACTACGTCTCTTGCAACGGCTTCATGACGCAGTTCCTCAGTGCCGTCCAAGCTGGGGAGATGTCCCAGTTTCGCCAGCGGTTCCGAAATGTGGACATCCTGCTGATTGATGATGTGCACGACCTGTCGAATCGCGATCGAACCCAGGAGGAGTTCTTTCACACCTTCAACAGCCTTTACCAGGCGGGCAAGCAGATTGTCGTCAGCTCCGACGCGGCGCCGAAGGACATTCCGGACCTGGAGGAGCGGATCATCAGCCGGTTCAACTGCGGCCTGGTCGCGGACGTGCAGCAGCCGGGCTTCGAGACGCGGGTAGCGATCCTCAAGAGTAAAGCGGGTCTACGCCAACTCAGCCTGCCCGACGACGTCGCCGCCTATATTGCTGAGCGGATCGATACGAACGTCCGTGAGCTTGAAGGCGCTATCACCAAGATCCAGGGCCTGTCCAACCTCAATGGTTCGCCAATCGACCTTGATCTCGCCAAGCTCGCCCTGGGGGATCAGGTCAGCTCAAACCACGCCCATCTCCCGACGATCCAGGAAATCATCGACACGGTGACGCGTTACTACGGCGTGAAGCCAAGCGAGCTCCTGTCCAAGCGCCGACATAAATCCATCGCGCTGCCTCGCCAGATTTGCATGTGGTTGGCTCGCAAGCACACGCGACACAGCCTGGAGGAGATCGGCGGATATTTCGGCGGGCGCGACCACACGACGGTGATGCACGCCGTCAAGGCGGTCAAATCCAAACGCCAGGACGATGGCTCCCTGGACCACGACGTCAACGCGCTCGAACGACAATTGCTTGCCATCTCGGCGTAGCCGCGCATCGACCGGCCGGTAGCTCCCCCCTGTGTATTGTCATGTTCAAAGGTTGACGAAACGCGCCGTGTAGGGCTCGCCCGATTCAACATAGGGCATCACCCACCGTCAACGTCGCACGAAAAGATACCCTGCTAGACACAGACAACGACGTTCCTTGACGAGCAATTCGCAACCACCCCACAGGGGACAACTCGCTTAAGTTCTGCCCACCGAAGAACCTACGACACAATCCCGGAGATACGCACAATCCAACAGCCCATACTACTACGGTTATTACTACTTTATCTTTACCTTCATCGAAGAGTACCGATCCTGATGGTGCTCCGTTGAAGCGCCGCCGGACAGGCTATCCATCACGCTAGGAGATGTTGGCAGTGCGGACAGAATACGGTTGACCGTTGCCCGATGAATCGGGATACAAGGCGGGCAGTACAACGAACGCACAACTGCCCAGCTCGGCCATAGACTTGATGCTCTGACGCAAATGAACCGTTTCGGCCCAGGGCATCGGTGTAATCGCGAATGGTCGATCCGCCAGACAGGATTGCACGCTGAAGGATTGAGCGAATCGACTTCGCTAGCGTTCGGCTGGCGTCGTGAGGAAGCTTGTCCGCCCGAGATTCTGGGTGAATCTGGGCGGTGAACAGGGCTTCGTCAGCGTAGATATTGCCGATGCCGGCGATGATGTGTTGATCCAACAGGGCGGACTTGATCGCTCGGCGTGTGCGGCTGAGGCGCTGTCGCAGTGTATGGGAACGAATGGTAATCGCCTCGGGCCCTAGAGCGGCCCAGGAGCTCGATTCGAGTTCGGCGAAGGAGGCAAAGGCGGTAAGACGCCCAAAGCGGCGCGGGTCGCGGAAAACGAGTCGGCCACGCGTGGCCCGGCGTGAGAGCTGCCAAACGCAGTGGACATGGTCGTTTCGGTCAAGTCGCTGGCGGTGGCGCAAGTACCGCAACTGACCTGACATACCCAACTGGATGCGGAGTGTAGAACCATCATCGGCGATGAGGGCAAGTTGTTTGCCGCGTCGCGTGAGGCTGGCAATCCGTCGGCCAAGCAGGAGTTGGTCGTAGATTGATCTG
>JADFNO010000212.1 GCA_022563315.1 Planctomycetota bacterium
GGTCAGCGAGACCAACGACCATCTCGTCGAGCTCCAGGACAGCCTCAAGCAGCTCGCGACGATCGATCTGTCGCTCCAGAATGTGGATGGCGAGCTTGACGGGATCGCCGAGAGCCTGAAGCGGCTCGACGACCACCTCGTCAGCCTCCGCAAGACGCTCCGGAGCATTGACTCGACGATCCCGTTCCTGAGTTTCTCCGACGATGAGGAGATCATCGAGCGCCCGCCGGACGACGTGACCGACGATCCACCGCAGCCATCCAACCAGGGCGACGCCGGCGGCGGCGGATAGTCTGAGTTTCGTCGATCGGGGCTGACAGACGGGTGCTTGGAAGATCGCACGCCGGGGCGCTACAACTACGCCATGCCCGAGATGGTTCGCATCACGGACGTGTCCCCACGCGACGGGCTCCAGAATGAGCCCGGGTTTGTGATGACATCCGAGAAGGCCCGCCTCGTCGAGCTGCCCGTTGAAGAACTCGCCGCGTCCGCCGGAGCAGCCGAAAAAGATTCTTTCGGAGGCGCGGCCTGGATGCTCTCCTACCGGCGGCGCAGCATTTCCTCGCGGTAGCGTCCCATCACGGTCGAGCGCAGCAACATGCCCACCACGCGGCGCGAATCGCCCTGGCCGAGATGCGTAAACACGACGACATAGTCGATGCATGGGGTAAGAAGTACCAGAAGCACGCCGAGCTGGATCGCCGGGTTCGATGGTACGAGCTGGAACAGGGCGAAGACCCCAATCGGGATGGCGACGAAGTTCGCCACGAGCAGCGCGCCCAGGAAGCGCATGTCGGTCATGGTGCGGCGTAGGTCGATGAGCGGAATTTGCAGGAACGTCGTGTAGATAAGCGCCGCGAGCACGGGCATGTGGCACGGCGCGGCTTGGTCGTTCGTCGCCTGGGGCGCGTCGCAGGCGCTGGCGCTGAGCGTGCAGCGCGGCTGGGACACGTTTTGGTCCCGCCGTGAGAACTCGAAGCGCCCGTCCGGCCCGCTCTGGACCGGCTTCTGCTGGGTGAGCACTTTGCATTATCAGCTTGCCACCATCGTCATATTCGCCGACTTCGAGCACGTCGGATCGCGGCTCCTGCCCGAATTAGCTCGTCGCCTGTTTCAGTAGCACTCGTGCGAAGCTCCCGCCGACTAGTGTAGTGTCTCACGCTGTTGCGGTATTATCCAGCACGGCTCGCGCGCGGCGGATTTTCTCCAGGATGGGGGCCACTTTCGCCGTCCACTTGAACGCCCGCGGGTTCTCGTTGTGCTCGTCAAGATACGAGCGGATCGCGCTCACCAACTGCTTCACGCTCCGAAACGTGCTGCGACGCAGACGCTTCTCCGTAATCTCCCGAAACCAACGCTCGATCAGGTTCAGCCACGAACTGCTCGTCGGCGTAAAATGAATGTGAAAACGGGGATGCCGTTTCAGCCAAGCCTTTACCTTCGCATGCTTGTGCGTCGCGTAATTGTCCACAACCAAATGCAAATCCAGCGCCTTCGGCGTCTGCCGATCGATCAACTTCAAAAACTTGATCCACTCCTGATGGCGGTGACGCGGCATGCACTCGCCGATCAAGCGACCTTCCAACAAGTCCATGGCCGCGAACAACGTCGTCGTGCCGTTACGCTGGTAGTCGTGCGTCATCGTGCCGCAACGGCCCTTCTTCAGCGGCAGGCCCGGCTGCGTACGGTCCAAGGCCTGAATCTGGCTCTTCTCATCGACGCATAACACCATCGCGTGCTCCGGCGGATCGAGATACAACCCGACGATGTCGACAAGTTTCTCGACGAAGCGAGGATCGTTGCTCACCTTGAACGTACGTACCAAATGCGGCTTCAGACCGTTGATCTGCCAGATGCGATGCACCATCGAGCGGCTGACCCCCACTTCTTTCGCCAGCGTACGCGTGCTCCAGTGCGTCGCATTCTTCGGCCGCGTCCGTGTCGTGGCCTCGATGATCCGCCGTGCAACCCGCTCGCGGGTGACGGGCTTGCGTCCGCCGCGCGGGGCGTCCTGCTCGATGCCGGTGAGTCTCCGTTCGGCAAATCGCTTGCGCCAACGCCCGATCAGGTTCGGAGAGGTATCCAACTCCGCCGCAATCTCCTTGTTCAAGCGCCCCGCGCTCGCCAGGAGAACAACCTTTGCCCGCAGCACCAGCCGCGCCGCAGTCCGCCGCCCACGCGCCCAGCGCTGCAGCGCTACCCGCTCGTCCTTCGTCAACGTAATCGAAACAGCGACTCTCATCGGTCTTATCCTCCACTCGAAAGATAAAACCGACAAGCACCTTATAATATTCCATAAATCTGGGACACTACACTAGCACGGTTCCCCACAGACATGCCCGCCACCAGTTTCGCACAAACCGTTCGGCTCTTTTTGGAGCATCTGTCACGAACACGCGAAACAACAGGTAGGCAATTGCGCCTTCCAGCGCGAGCACCACCGCGGACCAATACGCCGTCACCGGGAATTCGCTCAGTGTTTCGAGCAGACTCACATGGCCGTTCGGAAGACCGACTGTGTCCGCAACCCGCATCGCGACCCAAAATCGAGAAGCGTCTTCGATGACCAGATCGTGCACCGCGACGCAGATGGCGAGAAACAGCGTATGCCACAGCAGGATCAGCAGACACTGAACGAGCAGCGTCCCCGGACCGCGTGCGGATGGGTGAGCGAGAAATATGTCTCGAAGGCGTCGCGGCACGCGGTTACCCCGGCGAAAACCCGGTGCAAGAAGCTGCTTAGATCACGTCCTCGTCTGGGGTCGAAATATCGAAAGCATCTTCGCACTCCATCACCAGTTCGACCAAGTCGAGTGAGTCGAGTTCGTGCGGAGACTCGGCGATGCGGGCCGCGAGGTATTCCCTGAACTCGGTCGTCACCCAGTCGTGCTCGAACAGCCAATGATCCGTCTTGGTCTTCACGAACCAGAGCAGGCTGCCGCAATGGGGGCAGGGCGCATCGCCGGTCGGCGTTGACGGTTCGAGCTTGACGCGCACGTTACAGAATGGGCACTGGTTGGAGCGACCCTCAGGAGTTCGCGATGATGCTTGCATCGGAGCACCTCGGATCAGCGCGCCGTCTCAATCCCGGTCGGCGCGTCGCGCCGGATTTCGCGGTAGAGCGTATCGCGCTCGACCGGTTCGCAGCCCGCTTCCCCGACCAATTCCTGAATGCAGGGGTTGCGGAGCAGAGCATGACCGCTGTCGCGACGGGGTTGGCATTGGAGGGGCGCACCGTGTTCACGTACTCGATCGCCAACTTACCAATTCGTCGACCGCTCGAGTTCATCCGGAACGACGCGGCTTATTATGATGCGAACGTCAACGTCGTAGCGATCGGCGGCGGATTCGGATACGGTGCACTCGGAATCTCCCATCACGCGACGGAAGACTTGGCGATCATGCGAGCGCTGCCCGGAATCACGCTGGTGTCGCCGTGCTGCAATTGGGAGGTTGCTGAGGCAGTTCCTGCCCTCGCATCCATTCCCGGCACGACGTATCTGAGACTGGACAAGTCCACTGCAGGGGACACACGGCTTCCCGGAGAAAGCTTCCGGCTCGGGAAGGCGCGTACCCTCCGTGATGGCCGTGATGCAACTCTCATCGCCACCGGTGGAATCATGTGCGAGGTGCTCGAGGCTGCACGTGCCCTCGAGGAATCTGGCCTTTCCTGCCGAGTCCTCAGCATGCATACGATTGACCCGCTGGACGCCGAGGCTGTGTTTTCTGCGGTGAGGGACACAGGTGTTGTGATTACGGTCGAAGAGCATACTGTGAAGGGGGGCCTCGGGGGCGCAGTCGCAGAGGTGTGTCTCGAGGCCGGCATCACCCCCAGGGCGTTCCGGCGTATAGGTGTGCGGGCCGGCTTCAGTTCCGTTGTCGGAAGTCAACGATACCTACGGGGCGTATACGAGATGGACGCGAAGGCGATCATTGAACGTACTCGAAGCGCCATCCAAGAGCCGGAATCCGAAGAAACTCCGTGAAACGAGTCTTCGACCTGATGATCTCCATCGCCGGGCTGACGATCGGCTCCGTCGTATTGATTCCGGCGATGATCGCCATTTGGTTGGATGACTTCTGCTCTCCACTTTTTATCGCGGAACGCCTGGGACTTGGCGGAGTTCCCTTTCGCATGGTCAAGCTCCGGTCGATGCGGGTCGTTCCGGCGAAAGAAAAGGTCTTGTCCACCGCTGCCAACGATACGCGCATAACACGCATCGGAAGGCTTGTTCGAGCCCTGAAGCTCGACGAACTGACGCAACTATGGAACGTACTGCGTGGCGAGATGAGTCTGGTGGGCCCTCGACCGCAGGTTCCGCGCGACGTCGCCCGCTATACAGAAGAGGAAAAGGAGCTGCTCAAGATTCGGCCCGGGATCACCGACCTCGCATCCATCGTGTTTGCCGATGAGGGCAAGATCTTGCGAGGAGCCTCCGACCCGGACACCCGTTACGACGCGGTCATTCGTCCGTGGAAGTCACGCCTCGCTCTGGTGTACGTTCGTCGACATCCCTCGCTGTTGACCGATCTGCGGATAATCTGGCTGACGATCCTCAGCGCTGTGAACAGGCAGTACGCCCTGGACCGCGTCTCCCGCCTGGTCCGCAAGGACGGCTCAGTCCAAAACTGGTAACCCCAGATTCTCTGGACTACTTCGGGAGCCGAGAGTTATCGGCCTTATCCAGGGCTACTGCCCGCGAGGGCATCCGCTGCTGGTAGAGGCGGGTTTAATACCCGCCCTCCCGCGTGGTCAGATCGCGTACCCCGAAAGACACAGGCCGTGTAGCATCCGCGCCGTGACACATGCGTGACGTGTTAACGCCTGGGATCCGCCGGCTATCTGTTCAAGACGGGACCGGAACCTGTGAGATCAAAATTCGCGCACTACTCGGATCCAGTCGTGCGCCTGTTTTTCGTCTACGCATTGGTTGTTATCCTCCTGAGGTTCCACGGCGTTGTCCTAAGCTTTTTCATACCCCAGACATTCGATCTCTCACTTGGAGGCAGGATCTACGGCGCGCTGCTGATCGGCATTCCAACGCTTGTTGTAGACATCCTGGCAATCCGACATTTCGGCGGCCAGTTCTTCGAACGGCGCTGGATTGCTGAGAACAAGCGGAAGCACGAAGAGGAAATGCGCCTGGAGCACTCAGGCAGGCAGGCCCATGTCGGGAAATCACGATCTGACGCCCCGGTGAGGGTCTGCGATTGGGGATGGCGGGTGAAAGAGTGAAAGAAGATCTTCTCTATTATCTCGGAAGATTGACCTACCTGATCTTCTTTGTGCTGGTGCT
>JADFNO010000213.1 GCA_022563315.1 Planctomycetota bacterium
TGTCGTCGATGCCACCGCGCTAATCACATCGCACGCGGAAGTAGCAGTGAAGAAAACCTGATTGGGTCGATTCGGCACCAAGGTGATGTCAACATTGACGGCGCCACCTGCCGGATCGGTCGGCACGCTCTGGCCGCCGCTCGTGCTATTCACTTCAAGAATCATACTGCCGAAAGTCGAAATCGTGAGTGTTACGCTCGCGTCCGTAGTGCTTGAAACGTGTGGTCCGACGGTCGGCGGTGGTGGTGGCCTTAGCCCCGATAGCAACGATGGATTCGTGTTGACGGTTAGCATTCCCGATGTGTCAGCGAAGGTGTTGCTGATATTCAATGCGTACTCTGCGCACTGGGGAAGCGGGCCTGCGAACAGGAAGGTGGCGGCATCGCCTTGGGCTGATGGCGTAACAGAAAGCGGCACGATGAGCCCGCCGTTCGAGTCGACAAGAAAAAGCGACCGCCGATTGAAGGAGAAATTCCCGATCGCTTCCGAAAATTGGACCTGAACTTCTGTCAAATCGAGAGGCACGATGAGGCTTGGATCAGGTGTAATTTGTACGACTGATGGAAGTACGCCATCTCCGGAAGGCAGCGTTCGACCTTGCGCGGAAATGAAGATGTTCGCGTCGATCGCATTGACGCAGCCATCGCCATTGAGGTCCGCGTTGGAATCGAAACCGGGCTCGCCGACACACAATCCAATTGATGCCACGATGATTGCGAGATCGGCATCGTCCACGAGGCCGTCGCGGTTGGCATCGCCCTGGAGAATGTTGATCCTGAAGACCGCTTGGCCGCCGCGAACGCCGTTGCCGGATGGCAGGCTGGCGTTGGCCGGGGCTGAGATTTCACCGTCCAATTCCTGCCCGTCCACATCGACGATGCTGTAGTCAACAACGATGGTGAGCCTATCATCGCGGACCGCGGAATCGAACGACACGGTAAGCACGCGCGATGCTTCGTCATAGGCCTGGGTGAAGGCTGTTAGAGAACCTCCGCCCACGGTCCAGATCGAGATCGCATCGGGTGGGATCGTGACGGGTTTGTCGAAGCCGACCAGCACCTCGGTCAACCCTTGATCGTTTACGATCCATGTTCCGGGAGCGGGTACAAGCCGATCAATCCTCGGAGGGCCAAGGGGAAACCCGAAGCGCGGTAGGAAATGAGCCCAATCGTCCAGGTCGATGTCGTTATCCAGATCGCGGTCACCGGGAGCGCATACGCTGGTGATGGACCCAGCGGACGAACCAGTGAAGCATCTTTGGAACGCGGCAAAATCAGCGAGGTTGAGAATCCCGTCGCCGTCGAAATCGCCGTTGCCGCCATAGGCGGAGCCAGTAAGACTCCCGAGCCACGGAAGCACGAGTGCCAAAGCAAGCACACGGATCCTACGATCTGTCATCCCGATCCTCCGAATCTTCTTGATACCCGCGCCGCCTGACCGCGATGGCAACGCGATTCGTTGGCTAACCCCTGCGTCTCCTTCGTACTACGGCAACCCCTGCCAAGCAAAGCAAGAGTGTGCTCGGCTCCGGCACGACCGTAAAGCTTGAGAGTACCGGCTTCTGAGGGTGGGGAGGTCAGGCAGCAAGGTTGATTCCCTCGGTTCTTGATAGGTCAATCCGATCGCGCAGGAATTTCACGAAGATTGAGGGTTTCGCGGCACCTGCGATAAATTCCGGGAGTGCATGTCGCATCGCGATGGCGGCGACCTGTTCGGAAGGGGCCAGGCCGGGGCGAATCGTCCGAATCCAGGATCCGAATGATCGCCATACCGACGTCGACATCGTGGCCGAGAGGATCTGAAGTAATCCTTGGGCGATAAGTCCCAGTTGGATGTGGCGATGATAGGCGCCGATCTTTCGACGCACGGCGTGGCGATACGCATCCGATTCCCGATGGAGGTACTGGTTACCGCTGACGCGTCTGAGCGGCTTCATGGCGGCCATCCAGAAGTGGTAGGCATACGTTCCGATCACACGGAGCGATTGTTTGAAGGAGACTTCGATCTTGAAGCGCAACCCGTAAACTCGAATGATGTCCAAGGGATCCAGATCCAGATCCGTACTCATCAGTAGGATCGTGCCTCGACGCGGATGGTCCACAGCCACGAAGCGAACCAGGATGCCGACGGGGCGCCACAAGAGGTCAGCCGTCCTGAACCGAATCGTCACGCCCGCCTCGCCGTAAACGGGGCTGGCCGCCTCCTGAATTTGGTCTGGGTTCTTCAGCAAGGAGGCGACTTTGATCTTTTCGCCATACTTCCTGGGGCGTCCTCTGCGGCGTTGCGCTTTGGGCAGCGGGGTGGCCGGGTAATAGGCCACGCTGTTGCGTTTGACACGTGTCACCAGGTGATTTCCCTGGGCCAACAGGCCGCGAACGATCTTACCGGAGGCGTAATAGGCGTCGGCCACGAAGTAGCACGGTTCTTTCATGCCCAGCGCATCGATCAGCAGGATCATCTTGTCGAGCAGGGTTCGCTTGTCGCGGTTGGAGAATACGACGCCTTCGTGGATGCGACACGCCAGAGGTATCGCCAATACGCTTGACAAAGCCTGCGTGAGAATGGCGATGGCCTGGCAGGAGTGGCCGAAGATGTACTCCGGCTTGGTGTTCGATTCAGACTGCTGATGAAGCTTCTTCACCCCGGGCATCTTCCGTCCGGCCTTGGCGACCTTGATCCCGTCGCCGACGAGTACGGGCTTGCCGTTCACGCGAACGATGCCGGGGTGGACCCGGCATACCAGATCGCACCATAAGCGGGTGAGCTTGTTCAGATCCAGGGCGGAGCTGTGAAAGAAGTCGAGCAGTCGGTCATAGCACGCCGGCGCCAATCCCAGGGCGCGCACGATGCTGGTGACCCCCATCAAGTCCTTGCGTGTGGTCATCCCCGCCAGGCAGACAGCCATCCACAGAAAGGTTCGGGTTCGGGCACACGCGGAGCGTAACTCGCACACGAGTTTCCACCAATGTTTCCAGAGCATGAGCAGCCTCCTTGCCGGCACATTTTTTCTTCCTTGGGGGTTGACAACGCCATCACTATAGCATAGCATATATATGCTATATTACAACAAGAAAGGAAGCCCGATGAGCCGGAAAAGGATTCAACAGATCGAACGGAGAATTGCTCGAATCAAGGAAGAACTGCAGACGATGGGGCCCATGCGTCCGGGCTCACTGACACGCCAGTACAAAGACCCCGAAACCAGAGCCGGGGCATACTGGCAGATCAGCTACACGCGTCAGATGAAGAGCCGAACGGAATACGTCCGCCGGGAATGGGTCACGGAGGTTCGCAAACAGATCGCGACGCACAAGCGCTTCAAACGCTTGATCGACCAATGGGTCGATCTGGGGATCGAGCACTCACAGCTGGCCATGCAAATTGCGAAAACGACGGGCACGAAGTAGGCTGGAACTCGGTACTCTCAAGCTCGTTACCTTGATCTAGTTTGATGAGCGGTACGTTTGGGATTAATTTTTTGTTGCGCCCCTTCAGGGCTTTTTGGTATTGCGCGTCGCAGTCCCAGGGCGATGCCCTCGTTGTTCTACACAAGTTGCGGTCCGGCTCGGGCGTCGGGGCCGAAGAGTATCCAAGACAGAGCGAAGTCATGCATTCGTTGCAGCCCGATCCAGGTCGTTTGTGGACCGGGCGGATCACTGTGTTTTCGTTTGATGTAGCCGCCCAGTTGCGCTACGAGCCGGACCATTTCGCCCAAGGGCGGTGGTTCGCTGGGAGGTGGGGTCCGTTGAACAACCGTCCAAACCGATTTCCATTCCGCCGGCTCGAACACGGATTCACAACTGATGTCCGGACAGCCCCGACCCAGGCGGCACACGTAAAGCGTGCGCCAGGCCACGATCAGGTACACGGCCAGGCACGACAACAACCGATCGATGTTCTCAAACCGCCGATCTTCTACGCGGCAACCTGATTTCAGCACCCGAAAGAACACCTCGATCATCCAACGCACACAATAGTATTGAATGACTCGCCGAACCTGCTCAATCTCATCCACGGGCAGGCTGGTCACCAACAGCCATTCCACGGGTACGTCGTTTTCCGGTGGGGCCACCTCGCTCACAAAAACAACGTTCACGGTTACCGTTGGCAATTCGCGATCCGCACGCCAAGGCGGGCGAAGCGTAACGCGTGCCGCTCGCACCTCCATCTCAGCCTGACGCGACTGGCGCGGTTGCCGGCGCCCTCGGGTCTCGCAACCGATTTTCGCTTTTCGCCCTCGTATCTGGATCGTGTGCGTAAACAACACCGGTTGCACGTGAACTTGTTCACGCACGTATTTTTCCGTAGTTTCTCGGCCGTTTTCCCGCAATAACGCCCGGTTCTGACAAGCCCGGATGATCCAATCGAGACGGCAAGGCTCGGTTGTCGCTTCGGCCAGAAGTTCGTAGATGTCCGCTTCACTATCAGCCAAACAAACCAGTTGCGTGGACGGACAACGTTGCGCCTCCTCACCCGCTTGTCGGAATGTCTCGACCCACCGATGACTTTCCTTCTCTTCGATCGGAGTGGCCGCACGCTGCGCACGCGACATCGAGGCGCATCTTGGGTCTGCCTCGTCACGGACCCACGTGAGAGCATGAAGCGTTCCCAGAGGTGTGCCATCCGGTGTGAAGGCATGCAACGGATGCAGGAACGTTCCCCAACGAGTCCCACCATCCAAGGGGCCGGCCCCCGCCACCTGTTGTTCCGGCCGAGTCACGTCTATCTCCGACGTGTCCTGCACAACCAGGACCACGGGACGCGACGCGATGCGTTCTCGCGTCGAATCGACATGTGGCCGCAAAATAGCCTCGAACGTCGCGTTGTCATTGTCGAACAAACGATAGGCGGCGGTCATTTCCGTGTGTCCGCCGCAGGCCGCCGGAATGCTCGCCGTCGGATGCCCTCCCAACTGCGAGAGCACCTCCCTCAAGCGATCGTTCAAACGTTTGTCCTTCAAGTCCGCCGTCTTCATCTCGTCCAATACCCAGGGAACCGCCATCGGAGTCCATCCTTGACTCGTTTCGCCACTCTGGGCCCATCCATGGGCCCATCACACCGCCACATTGTACGACGATTGATGAAAAGATGTGTAGAACAACGAGGGCAGCGCCCTGGGTACCGGGGCACAATCACGTACGAGTCCTGAAAGGGCGGCACAAGACGATGGTTCAGGATTGGTTGTTTTTTGCGCCCTTACAGGGCTTTCTTATCATGCGCG